>MENE01000137.1:33937-45941 GCA_001769005.1 Bacteroidetes bacterium GWA2_31_9b
ATTCGAAGCTCAGGCAATTGCTATTCAGTTGGAAGGTTTAAAACCCCCACGTCCATTAACACATGACTTATTTTTAAATTTTGCAATGTCGTTTGGAATAGCTTTAATTGAAGTTAATATATATAGGTTGGAAGAGGGGGTGTTTTATTCACAACTTATTTGCAATAATGGAGGTAAAGATATTTCAATAGATGCCCGTACTTCAGATGCAATTGCTTTAGCCTTACGATTTAAATGTCCAATATATACAACTGAAGAAATTCTTTCAAAATCGGGAATTGTTATTGATATTGTTTCCGATGATAAAGAATATTTTAAAAATAAGGATAAAATAAAAACCGAAAAAAAGAAACCAACTCAAATTAGCGATGAATTTAAAGATACTGAATCAGATTTACTCGAACATCTTCTCGACGAAGCAATAAAAAACGAAGAATATGAAAGAGCATCTCGAATTCGTGATGAAATAAACAAAAGAAAAAAAAGTTAATAATACTTTAGGCTACTAATTTAATTTAACATCATATTTATATGAAAAAAATTGCAGTTTTAGGAGCAGGACTTGTTGGTAAAGCTATTGCCATAGACCTTGCAAAATCATTCGACGTTACTTCAATAGATATTAACCCTTCAAACCTCGAAAAATTACAAAAATATTCAAATATAAAAACAATAATTGCTGATCTTTCCGATAAAGAAGAATTTCAGGAAGTCGTAAAAAACTTTGATTTATTAATTGGTTCTCTTCCTGGTTATATGGGGTATGAATGTGTAAAACAAGCAGTTTTAGCCGGTAAAGATATTGTTGACATTTCATTTTTCAGACAAGATCCTTTTGAACTCGATGAGTTGGCAAAAAAACAAAATGTTACTGCAATAATTGATGCCGGGGTTTCTCCAGGTATGGGAAACATTATTTTGGGTTACCATAACGCAAACATGAAAGTGAATAGCTATAAATGTTATGGTGGTGGATTGCCTTTTAAACGGGAGTGGCCATACGAATATAAAGCTGTTTTTTCTCCAATAGATGTTTTAGAAGAATATATTGGTTCTGCACGTTATATTTTACATGGTGATTTAGTTGAGCGTGAAGCGCTTTCTGAAGCTGAGCTGAAACATTTTGAGCCTATTGGTTCGCTTGAAGCATGGAACTCTGATGGTTTAAGAACGATGCTTAAAACTATTAAAATTCCTAATATGATTGAAAAAACACTTCGTTACCCGGGAACTATCGAATATATTAAGGTGTTACGCGAAACAGGTTTTTTCTCAGGTAAAGAAATTTTAGTTGACGGTTATCTTATCCGTCCCATAGATGTAACTGCAAAATTGCTTTTTCCAGTTTGGGAATTAAAAAAAGATGAAGAAGATTTTACCATGATGCGTGTAATTATTAAAGGCAATAAAGATAAAAGAGAAGTGAAATATACATACAACTTGTTTGATCGCTACGATAAAGAAACTGATACTACTTCAATGGCTCGTACAACTGGTTATACTTGTACTGCAATTGCTAATTTATTTGCAAAAGGAAAGATAAAACTTAAAGGTATTTGTCCTCCAGAATATATTGGTGTTGATGAGAAAAACTTCAGATTTATTATTGATTATCTTAGAGAAAGGGGAGTTGAATATAAACTTACTGTAGAATAAATAAAGGGCAGCAGTTAGCTGCCCTTTTTAATGTTTGCCAATGTGATCCCCAATTTTTTCTCCGGCAAGTATTTTTACTTTTAATAAATTTTCTTTAGGAGGAAGAGGGCAGGTTGCAAATTCGGTAAACGCACAAGGCGGATTTGTTGCCTTATTAAAATCGATATAGGTTTTTCCATCTTTATCAGGTTTATCAACCGATAAAAATCTACCGGCACCGTAAGTTTCTTCTGCACTGGTTTCGTCAGCAAAAATCACAAAAAAATCTTCGATAATTCCATCTCCTGTTGGCATTAAAGTATATTCAATATTATCAATAGTGAATTTTAAAACACCATAACATTCTTCAAAATTAGTATCGCCTAAAACATTAGGTATAGCAATGTTTTGGGGTTTGTCGAATCGTTCGAATGTAGCTTCTAACCGCCAATTCAGGTCTGCAGGAAATGATGGGATTTCTGTAATCTGGTCAATCAATGGGCTTTCTGAATCACGCAAACGAATACCAAATCTTTCGCCACGTTTAATGATAATCCATTTTAATGTGCCCATTCTAAACTGAGTTGGATTGTTATCGTAATCAGTTAAAATATCATGTTCCATTACTAATGAATCATTAATAAAAACATCAACATCGTTGTTTATTGTAACACTAAGGTTTCCTTTATACAAAATAATTGTTCCGATAAATGCAGGTGCTTTTTCAGGAAAAATAATATTATTTGCTTCGTTGCTTCCGAATGGATTCTGACCGTCTTTTAACCAATAAAGTCCCACTAGATTTAACCAACCGTTTTCTGATTTCAGATTAGCTAATCGTTTTTGTTGCCATTCCTGAATCGATTTTTTATATTCTTCGGGATTTAATTTGTTGTTATTTGATTTGCAGCTAAAAAGGCTTATGAATATTAATAAAACAAGTGTTCTTGTAATAATTTTGAGCATAAGAAACGATATTTAATTTGTCGAAAGATAGTAGTTTGTTCGTTCTTCTCAAAATCAAAAATTGAGAAGTTTAATAACCAAAAGTTTTGAATTAGTATTTGAATTTTTTTAAGTTTTTAATTTGGTTTTAAGAGAAGATGAATAAGTTTATTTTTTTTCAGTATTAAGAATATAACCTTCCAAATTAAATGGAACTTGTGGAAAGTTAATTAGATTTTAAATTTTAAATTTTCAGTTAATTCGGTTTATTGATTTTTACTGATCTAAAACGATATCTCAATTTATCAAAAAAATATAAAATAGTATCTTTAGGATGTTCGTAAATCATTTTCGGTCCTGCAAATCGCATAACCTGCTTAATTTTATTTCTGTAACTTTTACTATAGCAATAAATTGTACATTGTGAACAAACAGGTTTGTTTTCTTCAAAAGGGCATTCAAGTAAATGTTTAACTGAATAATTTAATAAATCGTCACATTCGGAACATAAAATATCAGAGTTATGAAAATTAACACAATATTTTTGGATCATTAATTTAACGATCCGCTCATCACGTTCAATTCTTTTTTCCATATATACAATATTTTAAATTGTTAAACGGAATTAAATTATTTATGTTTCTCTTAGTATTTTTGAAATTTTAGTTACATTTCCACTTATTATGCTATTACTCTTATTATACCAGCAGTGTGGAATTTTCGCAGGACTTTCAATTAATGTGTCTTTTGCTACTTCTAGCTGTTCATCACCAATTTCTACAACTCTAATACCTTCAAGAACGTAGAAAATAGCATCAACTGGTGTTATAGACGTTTTAATTGCTCCCCGGGATTTAATAATATATGTGTCATAATTGCATGTTCACTATCATATAAGTTTCGTGTATCAACTCCATGTGGATTTGGACGCGCTTCAGCATCGGAATATTTTATTGTTTTCATATTGTATAGTTCATAAATAATTAACCTAAAAAGGAATAGATCCCTGGAGAATCCTTTGTGGCAGTCTTTGAGACCTTCGTGGTAAATCAAATAAACCACAAAGTTGCACGAAGTACTTCACAAAGGCTCGCCAAGTATTTATTGTTTAATATTAATTCATAAATAGTTTTATATCATCATCAACAGTTCCTATACCTGCAATACCAAATGTTTCAACTAAAACTTTAGCAACATTAGGTGATAAGAAGCCAGGTAATGTTGGGCCTAAATGGATATTTTTTACTCCAAGAAACAATAATGCCAATAATACAATTACAGCTTTTTGTTCGTACCATGCAATATTATAAGCGATTGGTAATTCATTAATATCATTTTTCTGGAATATTTCTTTTAGTTTAAGTGCAATAACAGCCAACGAATAGCTGTCGTTGCATTGTCCAGCATCTAAAACTCTTGGAATGCCACCAATATCGCCTAATTTTAATTTGTTGTATCTGTATTTGGCACAACCAGCAGTAAGAATAACTGTATCTTTAGGTAATTTATCTGCAAATTCAGTATAGTAATCTCTGTCTTTCATTCGACCATCGCAACCGGCCATTACAAAGAATTTCTTAATTGCACCAGATTTTACAGCATCAACAATTTTGTCAGCTAATTGAATTACCTGGTTATGAGCAAACCCACCAATGATTTCTCCTTTTTCGATTTCGATAGGAGCAGAGCATTTTTTAGCATGTTCAACAATTTTTGAAAAATCTTTTGAGTTTCCATTTACTCGATCAGCAATATGTGGAAAACCATCGAATCCTGCAGCACCTGTTGTATATACCTTGTTATAATATCCTGCATCTTTCTTTGGTGGAACCAAACAGTTGGTTGTAAAAAGAATAGGTCCGTTAAATGTTTCGAATTCTTCTTTTTGTTTCCACCACGAATTACCATAGTTGCCAACAAAATGCTTGTATTTTTTGAAAGCAGGGTAATAATTTGCTGGTAACATTTCGCTATGTGTATAAACATCAACTCCTGTTCCATCGGTTTGTTTTAACAGCTCTTCCATATCTTTCAAATCGTGACCACTGATAAGAATTCCTGGATTGTTTCTAACTCCAATATTTACTTTTGTGATTTCAGGATTTCCATATGAGGATGTGTTGGCTTTATCAAGTAATGCCATTGCTTCAACGCCATATTTTCCTGTTTGTAATGTTAATGCTACTAATTGATCTGCTGTTAAAGAATTATCGGTTGTAGCAACCAATGCATCCTGCATAAATTTGTACAACTCTTTATTTTCATATCCTAAGTTAAAAGCATGCTCAGTATAAGCAGCTAAACCTTTTAATCCATAAGTAATAAGTTCACGTAACGAACGCACATCTTCATTCTCGGTTGCTAAAACTCCTACTAACTTGGCTTTTTCTTCATAAGTATCTGGTGTACCATTCCATGTTGCAGAAGAATGAGGTTTTAACGCTTCAATATTTACTCCAGCTTCTTCTAGTTTTTTACGTAAACTATTTCTGATTTCTAAACCATTAGTTACTCTATCAATAAATATTTGTTTACTGAAATTTGCATTGGTTATGGTTGCAAACAAACCATCGAAAACAAATTTGTTGATTTTTTTATCATACTCAATTCCTTTATCTCTTGCTGTTTTTGTATAAAAAGATATCCCTTTTAGTACAAACATTAAGAGATCCTGTAAATTGGCAACATCATCTTTTTTACCGCAAACACCCTGAATGGTGCAGCCTGTTCCTTTTGCAGTTTCCTGACACTGATAACAAAACATACTCATTGTATTTAAATTTTTAAGTTGTTAATAAATAAAATTTGAATTAATAATTTATTTTAAAAACCGCTATATCTATGAATAATAGCAATTTACAATTTTATTAGTTTTAAATCCAGTCCTCTGAGATAATTTCTCCGGTTATACTTACTGTTATTGATTTTACAGGTACTTTTCGCGATGCTTGTTGTAATGCAATTTGTACCATTTGAAGAATACCTCCACAGCAAGGCACTTCCATTTTCATAACTGTAATTATATTTACTCTAGTACTGTCGATTAAAGCTATAAGTTTTTCAATATAAACTTCTTTGTTTGAGTCTAATTTTGGACATGCAATTGCAAGTGTTTTACCTTTTAAAAAGCTGGAATGAAAATTTCCTAATGAAAATGCAACACAATCGGCAGCTAACAAAAGGTCTGAGCCTTGAAAATGTGAAGCAGACGGATTAATTAAATGCATCTGTACAGGCCAATGTGTAAGTTGTGAAGGAGTATTACTCATTGAATTTATTGTTTGTGGCTGACTAAATGATTTTGATGCTGACCCGGGACATCCTCCACCCTGATGTTGATGCTCGTGAGCATGTTGATGACTTAGTTTAGGTTGTTCCTCGTGTCCTCCGCAACCACATGAACTTGAGGCGGGTTCTTCTTGAGCCGTGATACCATTATGAACTTTTGAAATCACTTCGTCAATGTCGAAGGTAATTCCTGATTTATTTTCTTGCATCCATTTTATTCCTTGTTTTAAATAACCAAATTCCTGATGGTCTTTTAAATGAGCAAGGTGAGCAATTACCACATTTTTACCTTTTAACACCATATCTTTAATCACAGCTATTTCATCGTAAGACTGAGCTTCACGTTCAATAATTTCAATTGCTCCTTCGGGGCAATGACCAATACATGCTCCTAAACCATCGCACATTAAATCGCTTATAAGTCGGGCTTTACCATCGATCATTTGTAAAGCACCTTCATGGCAATTTGGAATACATTCACCACAACCGGTACATTTCTCTTCGTCAATTTGAATAATCTGTCGTTTCATATTTTGTTGATTTTTACTAATTTGTTCTTAATAAGGAATTAAAGTAATCAAATACCAAAATAACAAATAGTTTTATTCTTAACCTAATATTTTTTTATGATTTATATCATAATCAAGCTTATGTAATTGATAATCTGTAAAAAAGTTTGAAATAAATAAAAAATCCCAATACGAATATTGGGATATATAATTTAGATAGGTGGTTTATTATAAATATTGTTCAATAGTTTGTTCTTTCAGATAATTTCTAAACTCATTAGTCATTTTGTTAGTTACATTATTCATAATGCATTTGTCAAATGGGCAAATAGGTTTATCCATAGGACAGGTTCCTATTTCAATATTGCCCTCAATAGTTTCATATATATCTAAAAAATTAATTTCTTCAGGTTTTTTCTTTAGTGAGAAACCTCCATTAGGACCACGTTGCGAATACAAATAACCTGCTTTTACTAATCTCTGCATTACTTTTGCAACATGATGTTTTGATGTATTTGTGCGATCAGCAATATGAATAACATTTAATCCTTCTTTTTCTCTTGCAATAAGGATTAATCCATGTAATGCAATCGAAGCTGCTTCTGATAATGATACAATTTTAGACATAATCAATTTAAGTAATTATCGTATTTAAATGCGTAAATGTACTATTTGTTTTTTATTAACAAACAAATTGTTGAAAAATAAATTCTGTCAGGAATATATGTTTTATAAGGCTTTTATTAAAATTGCTGACAAAATAAGATTCGAAGCTATATCTTATTAAAGTTACACCTAAGATTTTCTTAATTTTACATCAATCAATTTATAAGACTAAAAACAAACAACTATAATGAAGCAATATTTAGAATTATTGGATCATGTAATAAAAAATGGAACTAAAAAAGAAGATCGTACTGGTACAGGAACAATAAGTACATTTGGATATCAGATGCGGTTTAATTTGCAAAATGGATTTCCGTTGCTAACAACAAAAAAGCTTCATTTAAAATCAATTATTTATGAGTTACTCTGGTTTTTAAATGGAGATACAAATATTAAATATTTGAATGATCATGGTGTGAAAATTTGGGATGAATGGGCTAGCGAGAGTGGAAGTCTGGGGAATATTTATGGATATCAGTGGCGTTCGTGGCCTTCACCTGATGGTAAATCAATTGATCAAATTTCTCAAATTATTAATTCGATAAAAAATAACCCTGATTCACGCAGGCATTTAGTTAGTGCCTGGAATGTAGCCGATTTAAAAAATATGGCACTTCCGCCATGTCATATTTTATTCCAGTTTTATGTTGCTGAAGGGAAACTCTCTTGTCAACTATACCAAAGAAGTGCTGATATATTTCTTGGTGTTCCATTTAACATTGCTTCGTATGCAATTCTTTTAAAATTGGTTGCTCAGGCTACAGGATTGGAAGCGTACGAATTTATTCATACTTTAGGCGATGCTCATATCTATTTAAATCATATTGAGCAAGTAAAAATGCAATTGTCTCGCGAACCTAAACAATTGCCAAATCTTAAAATAAATCCCGATAAAAAAGATATTTTTTCTTTTGCATTTGAAGATTTTTCATTAGAAAACTACGATCCACACCCCCATATTAAAGGGACAATATCAATATAATTACGAATTATGAATTATGAATTATGAATTACGAATTATGAATATAAAGATTTAGAAAATGATATCAATAATAGTTGCAGTTGCCGAGAATAATGTAATTGGAAAAGATAATAATCTGATCTGGCATTTACCTAAGGATTTAAAGTTCTTTAAAGAAACTACAACAGGTCATTATGTAATTCAAGGTCGAAAAACATTTGAATCGTGCGGAAAACCTTTGCCAAACAGAACCAATGTTATAATTACACGTGATAAGAATTTTAAAGTTGATGGTTGTATTGTAATTCATTCGTTACAAGAAGCTTTAGATTTAGTAAAAAACGAATCGGAAGCCTTTATTATTGGTGGTGGCAATATATATGAACAAGCAATGCCATTTGCCGATAGAATTTACTTAACAAAAATTCATCATACCTTTAATGGTGATACTTTCTTTCCTGAAATTAATATAAAACAATGGGTTGAAGTTAGTCGTCAGGATTTTGAACCCGATGAAAAAAACAAATATCCATTCTCCATATTAATTTTTAACAGGAAGTAATTGAATTCATAAAATCTAGTGATTAATTTTATGAATAAAATCCGATGATATTACATTCATTTTTTTATGAATGAAAGTAATAAAGGCTTTTACAAACTTATTATTTATACATTCACCAAATAATTAAAAAAACGATGAAAGTAATAAACCAATTGGCGTTGACTAATAAATTGCTAATAATATTAGTGGTTCCTGTGGTTTTTTATATCTTAAAATTGCTTTCGTTTATATTTATTCCTTTGGTTTCAGCATTTATTATAGCCTTATTGTTTATGCCAATAATCCGATGGTCATATAAAAAAAATATTCCCAAATGGATAACAATGACCATGATTGTATTCATCCTATTTTTATTAATAACAGGTTGTATTGTATTAATCAGGTTAAGTAGCCAGGAAATACTAAGTATCGATGCGAGTTATTGGCAGGAAGTAATTGCAAAAATGAATAATTTAATAATGCCAATAGTACAAATGTTTGGTATCGATTATCTTTCTGGACAAGACTCTTTGAGTTTGTTTTTAAATAGTGATGAACTTGCAAAAACCTTGTATGAGAATTTGGGGAAAATGTTGGGTATTGTCCAAAGTTCAATAGCAATGTTTCTTATGGCACTTTTTTTTATTGTTTTACTATTGGCTGGGTCAATAAATGTTCAAAAACTAATGGAAAATACGCTATTTAAGAAAAGATTAACTTCTATCAGAACATTTATGTTGATTGAAAAAAGTATTGTAAAGTTCTTGATGGTTAAGTTCTTGATTAGCATCGCAACTGGATTGTCGTTTGGTGTTGTGTGTTATTTTTTTGATATCAAATTTCCTGTATTTTGGGGACTTCTAGCTTTTGGATTACATTTTATTCAACTGGTTGGTTCTATTATTTCATCAGCATTGTTATTAATTTTTTCTTTTGCACAAATTGATCATACAGGAACATTGGTAGCATTTATTTTAATTATTATTGGTATCCAAATATTGTTTGGAAGTGTTTTGGAACCAATTTTTATGGGTCAAACATTTTCAATTAACACAATAACTATATTAATCATGCTTATGTTTTGGGGATATTTATGGGGTATTCCCGGATTAATCCTGTCTGTTCCAATTACTGTAGCACTTAAAACTATTCTGGATCAATTCCCTCGCACACAAATTATTTCAAAAATAATGTCGTAATGATTTTATTTTGGCAGATGATTTTTATTAAGCTGCTTTTAATCGTTGAACATTCACTTTTGCTAATTTTTCTTTAGCATATTCCAATGTTATCTTAACGTTTTTTTCATCAGATGAAGGAATATCAAACATTACATCAATCATTATTGCTTCGCAAATAGAACGTAATCCACGAGCACCTAATTTAAATTCAATGGCTTTATCTACAATGTATTCTAAAACTTCTTTTTCGAAGCTTAATTTAACACCATCCATTTTAAACAACTTTTCGTATTGTTTAATAATTGCATTTTTAGGATCAGTAAGAATACGACGTAATGCTTCTCTGTCTAATGGATTTAGATATGTTAAAACAGGTAAACGTCCAATAATTTCAGGTATTAATCCAAAAGATTTTAAATCCTGAGGAGCAATATATTGTAATAAATTTTGACGATCAATTTTATCTTTATCGCGACTAGCAGAATATCCAACAACCTGAGTATTTAAACGTTGACCAATTTTACGTTCTATACCATCAAAAGCACCTCCACAAATAAAAAGAATGTTTTTTGTATTTACTGCAATCATTTTTTGGTCCGGATGTTTACGCCCTCCTTGTGGTGGAACATTCACAACAGAACCTTCGAGTAATTTTAATAATCCCTGCTGAACACCTTCACCTGAAACATCACGAGTGATTGATGGATTATCACCTTTACGGGCAATTTTATCAATTTCGTCTATAAATACAATACCTTTTTCGGCTGCTTCAACATTATAATCAGCAACTTGGAGCAAACGAGTTAATATACTTTCAATATCTTCACCAACATAACCGGCTTCAGTTAAAACAGTAGCATCAACAATGGTGAAAGGAACATGCAACATTTTTGCAATTGTTCGTGCTAATAATGTTTTTCCTGTTCCGGTTTCGCCAACAAGAATAATATTTGATTTTTCGATTTCTACTTCTTCTTCGTCTTTATGGTTGGTTTGCATTAATCGTTTGTAGTGATTATAAACCGCAACAGAGAGATATCTTTTAGCTTCTTCCTGACCAATTACATACAGATCCAAAAAGTTTTTTATTTCAATAGGTTTTAAAAGTTGAAGTTGAGTAACATCAAAATCACCTTTTTTACGAAGTTCTTCCAGAATAATTTCGTGTGCCTGCTCAATGCAACGATCGCAAATATGACCTGACAATCCTGCAATTAAAAGGTTTGTTTCCTTTTTCTCTCTTCCACAAAACGAACATTTATCCATTAAAGTAATTTTTTTTAAATAATCTGATTAAAAATCATTTTGCAAATTTACTGTATAAATCAATAAAAAAAAACTGCATTTAACCAAATGCAGTTAAATCTTTAAATAGATAAAATATTTATTGTTTCTTTTTGGTCCCGTTTCTAACTAATACTTCGTCAATCATTCCATAAGCTTTAGCTTCTTCGGCAGTCATCCAAAAATCACGATCAGAGTCTTTTTCAATTTTTTTGTAAGAATTTCCTGAATGATTTGCTATGATTTCGTAAAGTTCTTTTTTCAGTTTTACAATCTCTCGTGTTGTAATCTCAATATCAATAGCCTGACCTTGAGCACCACCCATTGGTTGGTGAATCATAACTCGTGAGTGTGTTAATGCAGAACGTTTTCCTTTTGTGCCGGCAGTTAAAAGTACCGCTCCCATAGAAGCAGCCATGCCTGTACAAATAGTTGCTATATCAGGACTAATGTATTGCATGGTATCATAAATACCTAGACCTGCATTTACACCTCCACCTGGAGTATTCATATAAATCTGAATATCCTTTGCTGGATCTACAGATTCTAAAAACAATAGTTGTGCCTGAATAATATTGGCAACATCGTCGTCAATTGGAACACCCATAAAAATGATTCTATCCATCATTAATCGGGAAAACACATCCATTTGGGCAATGTTTAACTGACGCTCCTCTATAATTGTTGGGGAAATATAATTATTATAAACAGATGTATATCTATCTAATGATAAACTATTTAGCCCAATATGCTTAGTCGCGTATTTTTTAAATTCATCTTTTGGATACATATTTTTACTACTTTAAGTTTGTTGTTGATAAAGTTAGTTAAATTTGATTAAAGACGAAATTATTTACTCTTTTGTTCAGTCCAAAGTTTCTGAAAATCTTCAGTTGAAACTTCTTTTACATCAAGCTTTACTGAATCTTTAATATAAGCAACAACTTTATCTTCTAATTTCTTTTCGAATAATTTTTTACGTTCGCTATCTTTT
>MENE01000137.1:46059-48385 GCA_001769005.1 Bacteroidetes bacterium GWA2_31_9b
CATTGATTTCATTGATTTTAATAATCTGATCTTTAATAAGTTGCCATTTAAGATCTTCTTCAAAAGCAGGATACTCAGCTTCAATTTGTTCAGATGTAAATTTGCCTTTATTAATTTCTAATAACCATCGTTTTAGAAATTCAGCTGGTAATTCGGGGTTTAATTTGCTTACTAAATTTTCTTTAGCATCAAACATAAAACGATAATCACTTTCCTTAACAAAGTTTTCTTTTATTTCTGCAGTAAGTTTTTCTTTAAATTCTTTTTCAGAATTAATAACTCCATCACCAAATGCTTTGTTAAATAAATCCTGATTCATTTCGGCTTTTTCGAAACGTTGAATTTGGTTAATTGTAAATTCAAAATTACCAGTAAGTTCTTTTGCTTTTTCTTTGTCGATATGAAGCATTGAAGCAATTTCAGTATCGCTTGGATATGCTTTACGAAGATCAAAAATTACTTTGTCTCCAACTTTTTTAGCTGAAAATAAATCTTTTACTTCTTTATCTTTAATGTATTCTATAGTTATTTTAACATGTTCGGTGTTAATTCCACCTTCAACAATTGCGTTGTTTTCATCAACCTGAACAAAATTACCGGTTAACATTTCCATGTCGGTTGCTTCTTCAACATCTTTAAATTCTCCAAATCTACGTAAGTAGTTGTCGATTTGTGAATCAAGAATTTTAGCATCAACTTTTATATCATAAAAAGTAATTTTATCTTTTTTTGATAATTTAACATCAATTTCTGGTGCTAAAGCAATATCGAATACAAATTCGAAATTGGTATCGTTATCGAAGTCTATTGGTTTTTGATTTTCTCTGTTTGGAAGAGGTTCTCCTAAGATATTTAATTTTTCATCAATTAAATATTTAGTAAGTGACTCAGACATTATTTTATTTACTTCTTCAACAA
Organism: Bacteroidetes bacterium GWA2_31_9b; assembly: GCA_001769005.1. Lineage (GTDB taxonomy): Bacteria > Bacteroidota > Bacteroidia > Bacteroidales > UBA12077 > UBA12077. The sequence continues at coordinate 46,978 of MENE01000137.1, forward strand.
GAATAGCTTTGCCATACATTTTACGAACCAATCCTTCAGGAATTTTTCCGGGACGAAATCCATCAACACGAGCTTTCTTTTTATAATCTTTTATTTGTGTTTCAACTTTTTCAGTATAGTCGTCTTTTGTTACATTAACTTTCAAAAGTGCATTTACTTTGCTAATGTTTTCTTTCGTAATATTCATCGGTATATTTTTTTGTATGTTTCAAATTTTAAAACCGCTAAACCATCGATAATGTTCGAATGCTCCAGCGGTTTATATTTTTATTGTGCGGATGAAGGGACTCGAACCCCCACGTCTTACGACACTAGATCCTAAGTCTAGCGCGGCTACCAATTACGCCACATCCGCAAAAAGGTGGTGCAAAAGTAAATAAAAATTTTATACTATCATACTATTTATAAAAAAATATTATTATTCTGAAAGTTTTTATAAATCAACAAAATAAAATCAAAATTGATTTTAATTCAAAAATACGTTAACTTGATGTTTATTTAAAAATTTAAAAAATGAGAAGGCGAATTATACTTAGTTTGTTTTTCTTTTTATTTATTTATTTTAATCTTAAATCTCAAGATAGTAAAGCATATCTTAGTCCAAATATTGAATTTTTATGGAAATCTGCTCCAATACTAAGTACTCCCGAATCGGTTTATTATTGTAAAAATCACAATGTACTTTTTGTATCAAATATTAATGGAAATCCATTAGTTAAGGATAATAACGGGTTTATTTCAACTCTTACTCCCGAAGGAAATATTCTTGAACTGAAATGGGTTACAGGATTAAATGCACCAAAAGGTATGGCTGTTCATAATGATCGACTGTATGTTGCAGATATTAATAGGATTGCAGAAATTGATATTGTTTCTAAAGCTATTGTGAAATTCTATGTAATTAAAGGTGCAATTTTTCTTAACGATATTGAAATTGATAAAAATGGAGATATTTATGTATCGGATATGAATGCAAAAAGTATTTATAAAATTAGTGGGAGTAAAATTGAACGATGGATTATTTCTAAAAAAATTTCAAATCCGAATGGACTAAGTATTTCAAATGGGTTTCTATTTGTAGGCACTTCTGACAGGATTTTAAAAATTCAGATAAAAGATAAGTCAATTTCGGATTATTTATTAAATACTGGCAACATTGACGGACTCATTTATTTTGGAATCGATCATATAATCTATAGCGATTGGGAAGGGAGAATCTATTTTACAGGATTAGGGAAAGAGTCGATGAAAGTTATAGATACATCAGCATTAAAAATTAATGCAGCTGATATTGGATTTATAAAAGAAAAAGGTATTATTCTGGTTCCTACTTTTTTTGATAACAGGATTATGGCTTACAGATTAAAAATGCTCCAAAATGGAGAGCAATAATTTTTTTATCTGAGTT
>MENE01000138.1 GCA_001769005.1 Bacteroidetes bacterium GWA2_31_9b
TATACTTATCAACCATTTTATATTGGCTTATCATCTAGAAACTTATTTCAATCGGCATTAAAATTTGGCGAAGATAATAGTTTTAAGGATTATCAGCAGATACGTCATTATTATTTTATTACCGGTTACAGATACGATATGAAAAACGATTTTGAAATAGAACCTTCAGTATTATTCAAAACCACAGAAAATTTCAATTTACAAGCAGATATTAATATTAAAGGATATTACAGAAGAGATTATTGGCTGGGATTTTCATATCGTACAGGAAATGCTTTTGTCACTCAGGTTGGTGTTCGAATGGATAAGCTTTACGTTGGTTATGCCTTTGATTATTCGTTAAATGATATTCAACGTATTAGTTATGGCTCGCATGAGATTATGGTCGGACTTAAATTTGGTGATAATCAAAGAAGATACCGTTGGTTAAACAGATTCTAAAATCTTTAGATTAAATCATATAAGTGCTTTGCTTTGCAAGGCATTTTTTTTATCTTCGGGGTTATAATTTAGTTAACCCCAACCCCTTTTTAAGGGGTTGGGGTTGAAAAAAACAATAATAACTTAAAAAATTTATACATTATGAAAAAATGGATCATTATAATTTCAATAATTGCTATTGTTCTAATTGCATTTTTTATTGCAAGACCCCGTTTATCTGAGAATAATTATAAAATCGGATTAAACTATTTCGATTCGTCGAAATATGAGCAAGCTGTATCGTATTTTAGTAAATCAATACTTTATAAAAGAAATAACGAAAATGCAATTTTGAAACGTGCTCAGGCATATTATCAACTCGACAATAATGAGAAATCATTTGCCGATTTTAATAATGTACTAACAAGGAATGATAAAAATCACGAAGCATTATTTGGTCGTGCCTTGTTATTTATTAAGCAAAATGATTTTGAAAAGTCGGGTGAAGACTTAAAGCTTGCAATTGCATTAAAAAATGATCAGGCAGATTATTTTTATTTTCTGGGATTTGTAGAATCTAATTTAAAGCAATTTCAACCTGCACTTGAAAATTTAAATAAAGCTTTAATTCTTGATTCGTTGTATGCCGATGCATTTTATCAAAGAGGTATAGTAAAAGCAAATTTAGGTTTGCTAGATGAATCAATAAATGATTTTAACAAAGCTATTGAGTACGATAATAAAATCTTAGATGCATATCAACGCAGAGTAAAATATAAAATTAATAAAGAAGATTTTTCTGGAGCAATTGCTGATTATGATGCAATTTTAAGCCTTGATCCTGAAAATCAGGATGCATATTATCAAAGAGGGGCATTTAAATTGCAACTTAAAGACTTTCAAGGAGCAATAAACGATTTTGATCAGGCAATTCGAATAAATTCAAACGATGCCAAATCATACAAAAAGAGAGGAAATGCAAAAGTTAATATTCAGAAATTTGATGAAGCATTAAAAGATTTTAATAAATCAATAGAACTTGATAAAAGCGACCCGGAAACATACTATAGAAAAGCTTTAATGTATGTTAAAATGTCAGATTTTAAAAAAGCAGTACCTGAAATTGATAAATCGTTAAAACTTAATGATAAAAATGCCGAAGCATATTATTTAAGAGGAGTTGCACTTGCAATGCAACAGAAATTTGAATCTTCTGTTTCTGATTTTGATAAAGCAATTAAAATAAATCAAAATTATCCTGATGCAATTTTAGGCAGGGCTACTTCTTTAGGTTTAATGAATAAACATGATTTAGCAATAAAGGATTATGATTTATATATTAAAATAAAACCATACGATCCTGTTGCCTATTATAACAGAGGTATATCTAAAATAAATGCTAAAGATACTGAAGGAGCTTGTAAAGATTTTAATATGGCAATTAGTTTAGGTTACGAACCAGCAAAGGAAATGGAATTAATGTATTGTGATAAATATAGAAAATAATGAAAAAGTTCGGAATAATTCTTTTAGTTTTTTTTATAGTTTCTATTAGTAATAGTAACGCACAAGTAATTAGTAAAGAAGATTCTTTAAAATTAAAAGATTCCTTCTATTATTTTAATGGGTTACTCCCTGGAGCTATTGTAAGTATTGTTAGCAACGGAAATGAAATTTATTACAGAAATTTTGGATTAGCAAATAATGATACAAAAGAAAAAATATCCAGAAATCATTTTTTCAATATATCCTTAATGGGGAGAATGTATACAGCAATGGCTATTTTAAAGCTTGAAGAGATGAATAAACTTAGTCTTGATGAATCGTTAACAGATATCTTTCCTGATTTTCCAAAATATGGCGAAAATATTACTGTTAAAAATCTATTATCACATACTTCCGGATTAGTAAATTATGATCCTTTAAAAATTAGTACGAACAAGGAATTGCTTAAGTATTTATATATTCAGGATTCATTAACTTTTCAACCGGGATCTCAATGGTCGTATTCAAACTCCGATTTCCCAATATTAGCTAGTATTATTGAGGTAAAGTCAAAAATGGCATATCAAAAATTCCTAAAAAAACATATTTTCAAAAATCTTAAGATTAGTAAAAAACAATTTTTTGACGAGTTTAAAGCTGAATTATTAGTTTCTGGGCACAATGAAAAATCATGGAATTATACAGTGGTAAATGATGCTTATAGTAAAATATATGGCGAAAAAGGAATTTTTCTTACTATTGATGATTTATTGAAGACAGAGAATGCAATTTTTTACAACAAAAATAATCCGGTTGAAAATTATAATAAATCATTTGAGAAATTTAAAACGATAAATGCTATTGAAATAAATTTTGGGTTAGGATGGTACATTGTTCCGCAGGATAAAGAAAACACTGAAAAGACAATATATTGGATTGGGGGAAAAGATCACGGAATGCAGACTGTTATTGTACATTTTCCAGTTGAAAAACTATCAGTAATTCTGATTATTAACAGAGATCATATGTATACGAATATTGTTAAAATGGCTGTTGATATTGGGAAGTTAGTAATTGAATAAATTTTTACCCGATTCAAAAACTACAGTAATCATTTTAAGCAATAGAAACGATGGTTACGACTTTTTAAAAATGTCAATTGCCATTGCAAAAGAATTTGATAAAGATTTAAAGTTGTAAAAAGCTAAGTACTAAAAGGTGGTTTCAAAAATCTAGTTTTTTTCACCGCAAAAAGACAAAGCCGCGATTTAAAAAGTTAACGTAAACACTGATCCTACCTCGGGTTCAGAAGTTGCTGTTATTGAACCTCCATGTAATCGCATAATTTGTTTCGATAAGCTTAATCCAATACCGGAACCTTTTGGTTTTGTTGTAAAAAATGGAATAAATATCTTGTCTATAACATCTTTTAAAATCCCATGTCCATTATCTATAACCTGAATAGATACTCTACCGCGTTTATTTAGAAATGCACGTACATTTATTTCTCCATTTTCACTATTCTCAATTGCATGTATTGCATTTGTTATTAAATTAATAATTACCTGTTCAATTAATTTTATATCTGCATATATTTCAAGCGATTCTGGTTCTATTTTGAAACTTAATTTAATATTAAACTTATTAATTTCTTCTTTTACTAAAGGTAAAATACCATCGAAAATCTCTTTAACCAGTTCAATTTTAAAATTTGGTTTAGGAATCTTTGTCAAACTTCGGTATGTATTTACAAAATAGAATAAACCATTGCTCCTTTTATGAATTGTTTTTATGGCTTGAGAAACTTCATTTAGCGATTCTTCGTCAAGGCTTTTATGACTTGAAATGGCATTGTTTAGCATTATATCTAATGTAGAAGTAAGAGAAGATATGGGTGTTATCGAATTCATAATCTCATGTGTAAGAACCCGAATTAATTTTTGCCATGTATCTGTTTCGTGCTCATCAAGAACATTTTGAATATCTTTTATGGTAACAAGAATTATGGTTTTGTCGTGAATTTTAAACTCGGTACCAGATATTGCTAATTGTAGAATATCATCTTCTTCCTGTATCTTTATTAAACAGTTTTTTCCGGTTTCAAATTTTAAGAGTGAATTTACAAGATCAAGACTTTTGTCTTTTAAGTCGTTTATATTTTTTAACGAGTTGATCTGAAAAAGTTTCTTAAACGAATTATTAACCATATCAACAGTTCCATCGCGCTGATATGTTATTATACTTACATCAATATGTTTTACTAAACTCTGCAAGTATTGGTATTGCTCTTCTTTTTCAGTCCTAACTTTCTGAAAATCCTGAATAACATCATTAAATGCTTTATTTAGCTCATCGAACGAAGAACCCATTCCTTCAATTCTGAATGAACGTGTAAACTCCGAAAACCGGATAGATTCAAGAAAACTTGATAAGTCGCGGTTTGTTTTATCAACAAATTTGAATAAGATATAAATTTGAAAAATAATGAGTAAGGCAATAAGAAAAGGTGTTACAAAATAATCTAAAGTTAAAGTATAAAAGAAAAGAAATATTGTTGCAGTTAGCAACAATATTCTGAAAATAGCTATAAATCTGAAGTTTCTAAAGACCATATTTTTCCATTCTTCTGTATAACGATGTTCTGGTTAATCCAAGCATGTTTGCAGCTTGAGTAACATTACCCTGATTTTGTTTTAATACTTTAACTATAATGTTCTTCTCAATATCATCAAGATTAAATGTATCGATTTCAATTTCACCAATTTTATCAGTTTTCGATGAGATAATAAAATCATCGGGTTGTAAAGTGTCTGAATCGCTCATAATAATTGCACGTTCAAGAGCATGCTGCAATTCGCGAACATTTCCCGGCCATTGATATTGTGTTAGTTTTTTTAATGTTTCGCTACTTATACCTTTAATATTCTTCCTGTATTTTTTTGAGTAAATACTAAGAAAGTGATTTGCCAATAATGGAATATCGCCTGTACGTTCACGTAAAGGAGGTAAATGAATTTCAACAGTATTTATCCTGTAAAGTAAATCCTGTCTGAACATATCATTTTTAACCATATCGTGAATATTATTGTTAGTAGCACAAATTAATCGCACATCAATTGGTTTTGAGTTGTTTGATCCAACACGAATAATCTCTCTTCGCTCAATAGTAGTTAAAATTTTCGATTGCATTGGGATTGAAAGGTTTCCAATTTCATCAAGAAATAATGTTCCTCCCGATGCAACTTCAAATCGGCCAGGTTTGTCTGCTTTAGCATCAGTAAAAGCCCCTTTTGCATAACCAAATAATTCGCTTTCGAACAAACTCTCTGTAATTGAGCCTAAGTCAACACTAATAAAAACTTCTTCTTTTCGTAATGAGTTTCTATGTAGTGCTCTTGCTACAAGCTCTTTTCCTGTACCATTTTCACCTAGAATTAAAACGTTTGCATCTGTTTTTGCAACTTTCCTTATTGTTGAGAAAACCTGTTGCATTTCGGGCGAATTACCTATAAACTCATGAAATGGTTGATCCTGAATTGCACTAATTTCAACCTGTTTTTTCTTTAAATCAGATGTCTGGTTTTTCGATTGTCGTAAACGAATTGCAGATGATACAGTTGCAATTAATTTTTCGTTCTGCCAAGGTTTTAATATAAAATCGGTTGCTCCCGATTTAATTGCTTTTACTGCTTTTTCAGCATCACCATAAGCTGTAATAAACACTACTACTGCATCATTATCGATTGACAGTATTTTTTCCAGCCAGCTAAAACCTTCCTGTCCACTAATAGCATCTTTTGTAAAGTTCATGTCGAGTAAAATTACATCGAACTGTTCTTTGCTAAGAATATCAGGAATAATATCTGGGTTTGTTTCAGTACGAATAACCTCAACATAGTTTTTTAAGAGTAGCTTTAAAGCAAATAAAATATCTTCATTGTCATCTATTGCCAGTACTTTTCCATACTTCTCATTCATAGATAATAATTTTTAAATTAAAAATATATAAAAATGTTTATCAGTAAATATACATATTTTTTAGAATTGATGTTCGTTTTCGTACTATTTCTGTTTCGTAATCGAACAAAAATTGATGAATATAAACACAGGAAATGGATATAAAATACATAAAATCAGCATGATAAGTTCTTTGGCATAATTCGTGATTAAGGAAGGAAAACCTAATCTTACGTAATAAAAATTAGTAAAATGGATAGAGTAATTGAAAAAAAGTACAAGTGGTTAAACAAAAAGACAATTTGGATTTCTGTTATAATTGTTATTGTTTTTTTGGCATTGTTCAATATTATTTTTGGTGATAAAAGTTCAAAATTGAATGTCGAAAAAGATAAAATTACTATTGAAACAATATCTGATGGTGTATTTACTGATTACATTGCTTTAATAGGAACGGTAGAACCAATAAGAACTGTATACCTTGATGCAATTGAAGGTGGAAGGGTAGAAGATATTTTAATTGACGAAGGGAACATGGTTAAGAAGGGAGATATCATTTTAGAACTTAGTAATACCAATTTAATTCTAGAAATATCGAATAATGAAGCAGCTGTTTCAAGAGCTGTGAATGAATTTCAGAATACAAAAATAAATCTTCAGCTCCAAACAATTAATCGTAAGCAAAACCTTATTGAAACTGAACGACAATTAAAATTGCAAAAACGTCAATTCGAATATAACCGTGAATTGTTTAAACAAAATCATATTTCAAAAGAAGAATACGAACGTTCAACAGAACAGTATGAAGCTACAAAACAACAGTATGCATTATTAATTGATGTTTTAAAAACCGATTCTGTATTTAGAGAAGTACAGGTTAAGTCGATGGAAAACCAAATTAAACGAATGGAAGATAATTTAAAAATTATTCAGGGCCGTTTAGATAATTTATTTGTAAAAGCAACAACCGATGGAGAATTGGCTAGTTTAAATCCAGAAATAGGAGAGGTTATTAATTATGGTACACGATTAGGTACAATAAACATTCTCGATGATTATAAATTAAGAGTTGAAATTGATGAGCATTATATTGCAAGGGTAAAACGAGATTTGCCTGCAAGCTTCGATTTTAATGGTTCCGACTTTGCTATAAGTATTGATAAGGTTTATCCAGAAGTAAATAATGGCCGTTTTGCTGTTGATATGGTTTTTACATCACAAAAACCTGACCAGATACGTATTGGGCAAACTTTCCGTATTAAACTGGAATTAGGCGAATCAAAACAAGCATTATTGATTCCTCGTGGTGGATTTTACCAAAGTACAGGCGGACAATGGGTTTATGTTGTTGATCCTTCGGGTGATTTTGCTACAAAACGAAGTATAGTTATTGGTCGCCAAAATCCTAAATTTTACGAAGTTATTGATGGTTTAAAAGTAGGAGAAAAAGTAATTGTTTCAGGATATGAGAACTTTAACGAAAAAGATAAACTCATACTCGAATAAAGAATAATTAAATAAACAAAGTATAATCAAAAACCTATTGTTATGATAAAAACTAATGAATTGGTAAAAGTTTTCAGAACTGATGAAGTTGAAACTACAGCTCTGAATAAAGTAAGTTTAAATATCGAAAGTGGCGAATTTGTTGCTATTATGGGTCCTTCGGGATGTGGAAAATCTACATTATTAAACATTCTTGGTTTATTAGATAACCCATCGGCAGGAGAACTTTGGTTTATGGGTCACGAAGTATCAAAATTTTCTGAAAAGCAGAGAACAAATCTTCGAAAATCGAATATAGGATTTGTATTTCAAAGTTTTAACCTGATTGATGAACTTACTGTTTATGAGAATGTTGAACTACCGTTGTTATACTTAAATATGCCATCATCAGAACGAAAAAGAAAAGTAGAAGAAGTTCTTGATCGAATGAAAATGTCGCATAGAAAAAAACATTTTCCTCAACAATTATCGGGAGGACAACAGCAACGTGTTGCTATTTCAAGAGCTGTTGTTACAAATCCTAAATTAATTTTAGCCGATGAGCCTACAGGAAACTTAGATTCTGCTAATGGTGAAGAAGTTATGAACTTGCTTTCTCAACTTAATTCAGAAGGTACAACTATTATTATGGTTACACACTCACCTTCTGATGCTGAAAAAGCACACCGCATTGTTCAACTATTTGATGGACATGTAGTAACTGAGAATATTAAAAAGGTATTTTAATAATTGACTTAAAGGCAGGAATGTTTTCCCCAAAATACTTTCCAAATTTTGAGTATAAAATTCCCAAAATTCATTTCTGCCTTTATTTACTTTATTATTAAACCTTTGAAATGCAATCTTGATTAATTTTATAAGAAAGGAGTTCGTTATGTTAAAAGATTTATGTATTCCTATTCCGGGATTTGGCGAGAATGAAATTGCCGAGTTACATTTAAAAGTAGGTGATCGTAAAATGAGTTATGATTTTAGAGTTGAATCTTTTCCGTGGGATATTGACGATGAATTAAATGGTGATTCAGACGAAATAACCAGATCTCTTGCCCGAATTACCAGATTAAAAAAATCGATACAGGATTATGATAAAAGCTGGGAATTAATTCAGATTTATAATCCTCCTCAGAATGCCCATTTTATTCAGGTTTTGTATCGAAAAAGAACTTCATAATAAATTAAAAACATGAGAACTTTTATATTATCATTTTTTTTGCTTTTTAATACTTTAAACTTCGTTAGTGCACAAAACAACGAAAATGAAAAAGAATTAATTAAAAATGTGATCCAAACTGCTTATATTGATGGGTTGCATAATAAAGGTGAATTAGATTTAATTGAAGAAGGGTTTCATCCCGGTTTCAATTTATTAGGTGTTCGCGACAATTCACTTACAGTTTATCCTATTTATACATGGATTGAATCGTATAAAAAAAGAAAAACAGACGATCCTGCGCCTTTAAGCACTGAACAAAAAATTACTTGTAACTATCTTCAGATTGATATAACAGGGAATGCAGCCATGTCGAAAATTGAACTTTACAAAAATGGTTCTTTACTATTTACCGATTATCTTTTCTTATATAAATTTAACGAAGGTTGGAGAATTGTAAGCAAAATATATTATAAACATAATTAAATTAGTCAATTGAATAAATTGAAAGCATCTGTATTTAGTAGATGCTTTTTTTTGATAGGTAATTTTCTTTGTTATTGATCTTTTATATGTTTCAGATAATTTAAATTGGGAAAATAATTTCAACAAGAGTGCCTCTTGAAAATTTTTGATCGTCAAATAAATCAGTTGTTTCAACCTTAAAACCTTTTCGGTGATGTGTTTGGTTTAGTAATGCTAGTCTTTCGTTTGTAATATAAGTTCCTTTTGATATATTCGATTTTTTATTGTTTTGAGCCAATTCTTCTGATTGTTTTTTTCCAATGCCGTTATCTTCAATTAAACAATGTAAATATTGATGGTTATTTTCTATTCTAATACATAAATCAACTTTTATATAACTCTCTTTATCTTTATCGATTAAACCGTGTTTTATTGCATTTTCAATATATGGTTGAATAATCATTGGAGGTATCATAATCTTATTGCAATCAATATCATTTGCCACATTAATCTGAGTATTAAATGTTTTATCAAATCGCATTTGCTCTAATCGCAGATAATAATTTATATAATTTAATTCTTCTTCTATAGTTACCATTTTCTTCGATACATTTTCAAGTGTAATGCGAATTAACTTGGCAAAATCCGATAAGTAATTCAGGGCTGCATCAACATCGTTGCTGAGCATGTAATTCTGTATGGAATTTATAGCATTAAATATAAAATGAGGATTCATCTGAGCACGTAATGCTTTTAACTCAAACTCAGTTATTTTTTCTGCTATTTCATTCCTTTTTCTTTCTCGGATTTCAATTCTCTTAGTCCGGTAATGAATTATTAACCAAACAACTAAAATTAAAAAAAATATAAAAAATAAAATCACCCACCATATTTTCCAAAAGGCTTGTTTAATAATTATTCTTAGAGTTAATTCTTCTGTTATATCGAATCCTTTTTCCGAAAAGGCATTAATTTTTAAGATATAATTTCCTGGTTTTAAGTTTTGAAAAACCAGTTTGCGATCTTTTGTTTCCTTTGACTCAAAATTTTTCCCATCTTGCAATGTATATGCAAACTTCAAATCGTTTGCTCCGGTAAATTTTATTGCATCATAACTAACAGATATTGAGTTTTTATACCAGGGAAGAATTATTTCTTTATTAGTATTTGTCAGATTATTTATTTCATTTTTTGAAATAGGAAATAAATCGCCATTAATTTCTATAGTTTTAAATACAAAATGTAAAGTTTTACTTGTATTGGAATTAATTTTTGGAGTTTTAATTTTTATCAACTGAAAATTTGTTCCTACCCATAAATTTTTTTCATTATCGAAAACGGTTACTGTACCTGTGTAATCAGTATAACCAATAGTTTTATCAAGTTTTTCAATTTTAATAGCACTTTTATTTGTGTAATCTTTGCAATTTATAATATTAATACCGGTATTCGTTCCAACATATAATTTGTTATCAATAGTGTAATTGAGCCATAGAATATTTGTTCCCGAAAGCCCATTTTGCTTACTGATTTTTTTATCAACAGTTAAATTATTTTCTTCAAGACTTAAAAAATAGATTACTCCATCGTTTCCTCCTATAAATATATTTTCCGAATCATTAAAACATATATCATTAATAGTAACTGTTTCAGAAGAATCTTTCATTTTTAATAAATGAAAAGTAAAATTCTTATATAAGTAAATACCATTTTCAGAAGTTATAAAATAGGTCTTGTTTTTATACGATTTAACTTGTTTTACATCATTTGGACTATTTTTTATGGAATAGAAATTCTGGTTCAACTTAGGATTATTCTCAAATTCAGGAAAAATTAAAGCATCATCCCAACTGGTAATAATGAGTTCGTTATTTGTTCCAAATGCAAAATGTGTAAAATAATTACCATCTATATCGAAATACTGAATCTCATTAGTTTGCTTATCTATTTTGAATAATCCGGTATTGCAACCAACCCAAATGTTTTCGAATTTATCAATTCTCATATTTGTAAAAATATTAAAACTCTTTTCAGTAAGAATATCATATCTATTTGGTTTATATAAACTTCCGCTAGTTATTGTCTTGGTATTATTATTGAAATTTCTAATATATGGATTTGCAAAAGGATAATTTCCGGATTCAATTAACGATTGATATTTTTCAAATGAGCCTTCTTTATCAATCAAATACTGGTATTTTGTTTTTAGCTCTTTTGCTTTAAATCTATTGAATTGCTCAAGAAAATCTTTAAAACTGAAAACTATAAATCGATCATCAGCAAATTTTTTAATTACAGAATTTTCTGTTAACAACCATATATTATTTTTATTATCAATAAGTTGATCTTTTATCGATATCTTTTTTTGATTAAAAAAATTTGCAGAATAATATGAGAAAACATCGCCTGGATATAAATACAGCCCATTATCTTCTGTTCCAATCCATAGTACTTTTTCATTTTTATCAAAAAGCAATGATTTAATTTTTTCAGAATCAATACCTAATAGTGAATTGTATTTTTCAACCTTATTATTAGTCATTTTATAAATACCACCAAGGTTCGAGTTGTTATTCTGCCAACTACCAATCCAAATTGTAGAATCGGTATCTGAAGCAAAGCATTCAACCTGACCAATATTGTTGTAATACTCTAATTTTGAATTTACAATTTTAAAACCTCTTCGATTAGTACTAATTAGAGTGTCGTTGTTCTGAGAAACGTGCGATGCAAATAGCGATTCACTATTAAGCTTGTTTTTAGAATTAACGCGTATTATTTTTCTGGTTTCAGGTAAAAACTTGTACAATCCATTACTTAATGTAAGCACATAAATAGAGTTTTTACTTTCTAAAAAATCAGTTACATGAATACGCTGCTTAACATTATTTAGTGATGTATGAAAAGAAACAAAGCTATTCCCGTCGTAAACCGATAAACCATCAGAAGTACCAATAAGCAATAATTTTTGTGATTTGCAAAAGAACAATTTTGTCACATTATTATTTAATAATCCATCATTGATAGTAAATGTTATAAAATTCTGCCCATCGAATTTTGATATTCCTCCATTATAACAACCAAACCAAATACTGCCATCATCTGATTCTGTAATCGATCGTACATCATTACTTGCTAATCCGTCTTGTGATGAAAAAATTTTGAAATTCTGTCCATCAAACCTGGCAATACCTGCAGTTGTACCAATCCATAAAAATCCTTTGGAATCAATAATTAAAGCCGAAATACAATTATCAGGTAAACCATCGTTAATATTAAAATTACGAGAATAATATTGTTGCCCGATTAATGAATGTACACTAAAAAGAAAGAAAAATGCAATGTAAATGCCTTTTTTCATTTAATGAGTTTATATATTTAATATTTAATCAATTACCAGAAATGCTACTCTATCTATTTAAGTAATTTAACTATCTTTTAGTTAAAGCTTTTATAAAATCCTCATTTCTTCTGGTTGCAACATCTAGAGTTACTCCATTTTCCAGAGTTAATTTATATCCATCGATTTTACTGTATGATTTTATATAGTTCATATTTACCAAATACGATTTGTGAATTCTGAAAAATATTTCAGCAGGTAACATTTCTTCAATATTTTTAAGTGTTCTGGCAACTAGAATGGCTTCGTTTCTATTTGTAAATATTTTTGTATAGTTTTCTTCTGCCTGACAAAATACTATATTAGATACTTTTTGAAGTTGAAATCCATCTAAAGTAGGTAAAGCAATCTTATTAAAATTCCCGGGTTCGTTGTTTATGTTGCTTAAAAAAGCTTCTATTTGTGCAGTATTCGATGATTTTTTTTGTTTTTTTTCTAAGCGTATAAGTACGTCACGTAAATCAATATAGTTTATTGGTTTTAATAAATAATCAAGAGCTGAGAATTTTATAGCATCAATTGCATATTGTTTATATGCAGTAGTAAAAATGACTTCAAAATTAATAATATCAAAATATTCAAAAAGTTTAAATCCATTTTCTTCGGGCATTTCAATATCAAGAAAAACAATATCGGGATTGGATTTATTAATTGCAAAAACCCCTTCTTTAACTGAGCTTGCTGAATGCAAAACTTTTATTTTGGTAATAAAATACCGTTCAATAATTTTTTCTAATGTTTCTCTTGCATTCTTTTCATCGTCAATTATAATGCATGTTTTCATCGATTCAGACATATGATTTCATTGTTTTATTATAAGCTAAAATACAGAAAAATTAAAATATTAAATTGTTTTCTATTTAATTTCTCGATTTTAAGTAATATTCATGATGAATTGAGAGATTAACAAACATATAATATGTACAATTAAAGTCTGAAATATTACATTTTTTTCTTTTATAAGAACTAAATTCAAATAAAAAGTAAATTTTTCAATATTTTATTATGTATATTTAAAGATCAAAAAATTATGAGATTATATGAATACATTAAAAATTGAAGCAACATCAACTACTCCCGAAATCTCATTCGATGTAGATAATAATACTCTTACTTTATTTAAGGTGTCTAAACCTGAAAATGCGTTTAGTTTTTATGAACCGTTATTTGAGTTTATTAAAATATATGAATCAGAAAGTATAAAATCAAGTGATTCTAAAATGCTTGTAATAGATTTTAAATATGAATATTTTAATACTGCGACAGTAAAAATAATTTATGATTTTTTGGAAAGGTTAAAAAAGCTCGTTGAAAATGGAATAGAGATAAAAATAAACTGGTATTATCATCCCGATGATGAAGACATGCTCGAAGATGGGCAAATTATGTCGGATGCAACAGGTGTACCTTTTAATTTTATTGCAACTGATGATATCAAGTTTTAAAATCTAAATTTTAATTTTTAATCTTTAATCTAAAATATTGATTAGTTATGATTTTGAATTCTTAATTGTAGAAAAAGAGATAGAATATAAATGCTCCCTTTTTTATGGTTAGTACGCGACGTTACTTATCTTTAAACATCCTTCCCAGTCTTAACGTAATAATTAGAAAATCAAATAAATAAAACTATTTGTTTATCGTTTAATATAAAAAATATATAAATATGAACCACAACCGCAAATACTTTTGAAAACGAGCAATATAAATTCGTATAAATAGCTTTAGCGGCTTTATGCCGAATTTATATTGGGGATTGTGAAATGGCACTGTGGGCTCATTTCAAAAGGATTTGCTAACTTTGTGAGGAATTATTGAGGAAAACAACCAATTTTTCTCAAGAAGATGTAAATAAAAAAAGAAGGAACTACAATTGTCATGTATTAAACACATTTCTATTAAAATCAAGTTATTTTTCATCAAAGTAATTTGTTTTGATTAATTTTGTACCGATTTAATTTGATTTGTCATGAGAAAATTACACGCATTTACATTAACCGAATTACTTGTAGTACTTATTATTATTGGTATTTTGGTATTGCTTGCCGTTCCCAATTTAATGCCTCTTATATCACGGGCTCGAAGCACCGAGGCAAAACAACAACTGGCCCATATACAGACTCTTGAAAAAAGTAATTTTTACATGTACTCTCGTTATTCCGACAGTTTCGAAGAAATTGGTTTCGAACAGGTTAAACTAACTACCGAAGGAGGTACTGCAAACTATATAATTGAAATAGTGGAAGCAACCAATAATACATTTAAGGCAAAAGCAACTTCTGTAACCGATTTCGATGGCGATGGTATTTTTAATGTATGGGAAATTGATCAGGATAAAAATTTAAAAGAAGTAATAAAAGACTAATATATGGCTATTGTCAAGGTTTTATTTATTCTTTTATTGCTCTTTATTACATTTCAGGATTTCAGGTACAAGGCTGTTTCATGGATTCTGTTCCCAATTGGATTTATCACAGCAGGCATAATCACCTATGTTGAAATACCTTTTTCTGATATACTATATAATAGTATAATAAATTCCTTGTTTATTGCATTTCAAATGGCAGTAATTCTGGTTTTTTCGTGGATAAAATTCAAACAAGTAAAAAACATCTTTTCACAAATTTTTGGTTTAGGTGATTTGTTATTTTTAGTTATGATTTGCCCTTTGTTTTCACCGATTAATTTTGTTTTTTTCTATATCTTGTCTCTGGCATTTTCATTACTTGTTTATCTCATTCTAAAATATTTAAAAATTTATAACGATACCAAGATACCATTAGCAGGATTTCAGTCCTTTTTTCTGGCAATCCTGTTTATATCGATTTTTTTTATTAGGTTTAGCTTATTAAATGATTACATGCTTTTCGAATATTTATTGGGCTAATTATGATAACCGATGGATTTATAGATATTTCAACCGAGTTGCAGCAAGTAATTACTGCCGACCAGGCATGGCATTATCATATTATTCCGAAAAGCTCCGAAAAAAATAGCATTCACTTTTATATTGATGATACCATTTTTACAGATTATCTTAAAGATGAACTGGAATTACTTTTTGGAAAATCTGTTGGGGTAGAATTAGTACCCGAAGATATTGTACTCAAATCGTTAGGTAAATATTACCGCCGGAAAAGAGATTCAGGCTCAGCTACAACCGTTTTTGTTCCAAAATCTGATGACTTCCTAATTAACCTGATTACCGAAGCCAATGATATTGGCAGTTCCGATATTCATATTGAAAGTTACGAAGAACGTTGCCGTGTTCGTATGCGTATTGATGGCAGGTTGGTTGAACGTTATGTACTCAGTAAAGAAGATTATCCGGCTATTGTTAATAAAATTAAGATAAAAGCGAATCTCGATATTGCCGAAAAGCGATTGCCACAGGATGGGCGTATCTTTTTTCATACTGCCACACAGAAATTCGATATCCGGGTGTCTGTATTACCAACCTTATACGGCGAAAAAATTGTATTGCGTTTGTTAAGTAAAGATGCCACTAATATTGAGATTTCGTACTTAGGAATGAACCCAGATCAGTTAAAAGATTATGCAGAAGCAATAAAAAAACCACATGGAATAATTCTGATTAGTGGCCCAACCGGTTCTGGTAAAACAACCACATTGTACGCAACATTAAAAATACTAAATAAAGAGTATTCAAATATACTAACCATCGAAGACCCTATTGAATATACACTGGAAGGCATAAACCAGGTACAGTTAAAAGAAAGTATTGGGCTAACTTTTGCCAGTGCTTTACGCACATTTTTACGCCAGGACCCCGATATTATTATGTTAGGTGAGATCCGCGATGGAGAAACAGCACAGATGGCTGTTCGCGCTGCACTAACCGGGCATCTTGTGCTTTCTACTATACATACCAACTCGGCATGGGGTACTATATCACGTTTAATGGACATGGGTGTTCCTCCATTTCTTGTTGCAAGCACACTGAATTTATCGGTAGCACAGCGATTGGTTCGTTTACTGTGCCCCGTTTGCAAGGAAAAGCATGAGTTTAATACTGAACTATTTCCACGAAATTATAAAGCACCACATGCAGTTAAGGAACATTATGTTGCTAAAGGATGCAGCGAATGCTTTTATACAGGTTACAAGGGCCGTAAAGCGGTTTACGAAATAATACCTATTGACTATAATCTGGCAGAGCAGATTAAAAGTCAGAATATCGACGAATCGAAAATAAAAAAAATAATGGATTTTAAAACACTATCCGACTCTGCATTTGAGCTATTTATAAATGGACAAACTACAATCGAAGAAATATACTCTATTCTTATTAATGTTTAGTTTTTCAACTTGTTAGGTGAACAAGTATAAATAAACATCCCTTTTTTTCTAAAAAATAGCATATTTTTTTATTAAGATAAATCAACTATTTTTGATTTTTTAAAATTTAAAAAACAAATTAACAAATGAAACGAATTACATTTTTACTAGCTTTTACATTAATCTCAATATTTGTAAATGCACAAACTGCAGACGAAATTATCAATAAATATTTTGAAATTACTGGTGGGGTTGATGCATGGAACAGCATTTCGGGTTTAAGACTTAATGCAAGTGTTAATACTCCTATTGGAGAAATTCCTTTAGTAATGTATAATAATAAAGATGGAGCAACTTTTGTAAAAATTACACTTCAGGGAAACGAAATTACACAACTTGCTTTTGATGGAGAAACAGCATGGGGAATGAACATGATGTCGATGCAGGCAGAAAAACAGAATAGTGAAAACACTGAAAATTTGAAACGTGCATCGAAGGAATTCCCTGATCCATTTTTAAATTACAAAGAAAAAGGATTTACTGTTGAGTTATTAAATAATGAAACAATTGAAGGTACAGAATGCTTTAAAATTAAACTTACTAAAGCAACAAATCTGGTCGACGGAGTTGAAACTGAAAATGTTTTATATTATTATTTTGATAAAGAAAACTTTGTTCCCATTTTAGTTGAAGCAGAAATAAAAAGCGGACCAGCAAAAGGAAACATTTCACAAACATTCTTTAGTAATTATCAGGAAGTAAATGGAATATATTTTTCATTTTCATTTACTCAAGGATTAAAAAGCCAGCCTGGACAAACAATTACTATTAAATCAATAGAAATAAATCCAGAAATTGATAAATCAGTATTTACTTTTCCGGAAATTTAAAAAAAATATAAAATAAAATTAGATGCAGGTTTTGGCCTGCATTTTTTTATTTAAGTAATCAAAGTTTACAGTATTAAAGTAAGTATTTCAATTGAAGAATAAATAATAGAAGAAATATACTCTATTCTTATTAATGTTTAGTTTTTCAACTTGTTAGGTGAACAAAAAACATCTTGAAATCCCAATAAACAGACACATTTAAATACAATTTCATCACTTTCTGCCTTTAAGTTAAATCATTAATTTGGATTTGCAAACCCTTATTTAGAATGAATTAAAATTGATTCCAAGATTTTTAACCTTTATATGTTATTAAGTTTAATTTTATTGGTTTTC
>MENE01000139.1:0-3512 GCA_001769005.1 Bacteroidetes bacterium GWA2_31_9b
TCCAATCTCCTTCACATTATATTCTTTGTTTAAGATTGGTTTCAACTCACTTAATTTGTTTAATATCTCATTCTTTGTCAGCATGTGAGCAATATACAAAAAAATGTTTAAATACTTATTTTTTGTTCTAAAAAAGGGGAGTTAAACCTAATAGTCTAATTTTATGTTTTTTTGCAAGAAGTTTTTTGCTAACATTCATGAGATCGCTTTACTTTGTTTTGTCCAGCATTTCTGTCATACGTTAAAAATTAAATAAAATATATCAAACCCCGCATTTTTTCTGATGCAATGTTAGCAATTGTGGTTATACGTTTTTTGAAATTTCATTCTCAATTTCTTCAATACATTTTTCTAACTCTTTTTGCAAATCATTCTCATTCGAAGTTTTATAAATGTCTGCTCTTATTTCTCTATAATGTTCATCATTGTTGGTTCTTCCAAACAACTGGAAATATTCGTTCAAACTAAACTTGTATGTCAAAAATATTGAATTCACTTCTGAACATTTCTTCTTCACGTTCTTACCAAAAACAGCTTCAACTTCAGGAAGTATACTATTAAAATGGTTTGATGATTTAGATAAATATTTTAATCTGTTTGTAATTATATGTCTTTCATTATTCAACCAATACTCATTCTTATCTTGTGCACCAGGTAACATTTCATCTGCGGAAATAAAACTTTGTCTTAAATATTTGAAATCATCCCTAAGTGCATAAATTGCTTTTAATACTTTGTATGCACTATCTAATCGTGTTCGTCCAAAATATTCCTTTTTCCAACTATTAAAGCCAATTATCGCTAGAATTATAGTAGAATTGGTGTTAAAATAAAAACCAATTCCTTAATTATTTTTAACGTTTCCATGTTTTCAATATTTATAAAAAGTATCAGTTTTTTTTTTATTAAATTAATCTTTTTGTTTCAATCCTAAGAATATTATGAACTGTTTGTACTTATTTTCTGAATATCCAATTAATTACTAGTATAAGCATTACCGCTAACTCCCTTATTACATTAGTTTTTTTTTAACATAATAAAATTAGTCAATATTATTATTAAACCGACCAGAATTTATAAATGTCTTCCGGGGTTTCCCGATTTCGAATAATTTCAAATGATTTTCCAGTAATTCCGATTATTTTGGGAAACATACGGCTCACATATTTCGACCACATACCAAATGTATAAGCTCCAGTATCGTGAATTACAAGATAATCGCCTTCATCTGCTTTTGGAAGTTCAATATCTCGGGCAATAATATCGCCTGCAAAACACAATGGTCCGGCAATATGGTATTTTATTTTGCTGTTGGATACTTTAATCTTTCCGTTTTTGTCGAGTAAAGTAAATTCATGAAACCATTGACCCAGATTTAAACACTCACGCAAAAACAAATCGGCTCCGGCATGTATAATTAGTGTATTGCTATCTATATACTGTTTTACATATTCAACTTTTGAGATAGTAAATCCCGAATTGGTATGCAAGTATCGACCAAATTCAGTTATCAGTTGTAAATTTTCGAGTTTATACTGTTTAAGTAGTTCTTGAATTTTGGTTCCATATTCATTTATATCCGGTGGATTCTGATCGTGATGATACGAAACAGGCAACCCTCCACCAATATCAAAAAAACGAATATTATTCCCTGTTTTTAGTTGAATATCTGTTATGAGTTGCAATCCACTTTCGAAACCATTCAGTAGCATTTGCATTGAACAGCCTTGCGAGCCAATATGCATATGAATACCCGAAAGCCATTTGTAAATTAAGAATGCTTCAATAATTTCGATACGGTATTCTTTTAACGGAACTCCAAATTTCGAATAATCACCACCTACCGATGTTGCCGCAATCGTTCCATAACCAACCTGAGGGTTTATTCGCAAACCAATTCTGCTCAATGGTTTAATAAGATTGTTTAACTCATGAATTCGCTCAAGTTCCATAAACGAATCGGCATTAATATATATTCCTGATTCGATAGCAAATTCGATTTCTTTTCTGGTTTTTGCAGGTGAGTCGAAAACAATTTGATTGGAATTAAAACCTGATTTTTTTGCCAGAAATAGTTCACCTTCTGAAGCAGCTTCAACTCCTAAACCCAATTCATTTATTTTCTCTAAAACTTTTATTATTGGGTTTGCTTTTATTGCTGATGTATGAACTGTATTATCCGGAAAAGCAGCTTTAAGTGTACTTATTCTATTTGCAAGTTGATTAAAATCGTAGAAAATGACTGAAGTATCATTTTCTTGATGAATAAGCCTTGATTTTATACAATTTGTAAATATTTCAGATATTGAATCTTCTGAAATGAAACTCATCTTAAATGAATATTATCGATTATTAATTTACTAATGTTTTGGGGCTATTTTTCTAAAGGTTATAATGTTTAAATTTAAGAACATATATTCTTTGTGAGCTTTGTGAATTCCTTTGTGACCTTAGTGGTAAAAAATCTAATTTGTTGAATTTAACCACAAAGAACAGTAAGTTCGCACAAAGAAACACAAAGTATTAATAAAATATGAATTTTTAACCGTCAGATAATAAATGCCTTACTTATTTTATAAAATTATATTTAATTGATATATAATATTTTACAATTATATTCGAAACATGAGTAATATATCTTTAAAACAACACCTAGTTTATCTTCTTAAAATCGAGAATTGAAAAATTAAAATCACTACTTGGTAAATCAATTTTAAATCCTTTAACAGATTTAGAAATATCATCTACATCGAAGCTAATTAACCCAAATGGCAAATAAGGGTCTTTAAATACTACTTTAAACGTGTTGTAATTCCAATGCTCCATTGTGCTCACAAATACTTTTGAAGTAGGTAGGAATGTAATTTTTAATTGATTATTTTCTATTTCAACAGATGCATTACCATACATTTTATCTGAATATGTACCTATTAAATTTTTCAAATCAACTGTTGGTTGAGTGTTTAATTCTTTTTTCGTAATTCGTTCATCATTTTTTTCAGTTTCGTATTTTGAGTATTCCATTTCTTTATTATTAAAATATTCAACCCAGTTGTTTATCGATTTTTCAAAAATGATATCAATTATTGAAAACATTAAAGCATCGTTACTAAAAAAATCGAATCCATTATTCAGAATAATAATACCAATACTTTTTTCAGGAATCATTGCCACTTTACTAATATATCCGGGCATACTACCATCGTGTTCTATTATTTTGCATCCCTGATAATCGTATGCATACCAACCTAATGCATAGGTTTTGAAATGAGTTCCAAAGCTTTCTGCTTCTTCAGATACTCGAAGAATAGTTTGTGGTGATGTTAGTTTTTTAATAATATCGGGCGATAAAATTTCGATTTCTTTATATTTTCCATTATTCATAAACATATTTACCCATTTTGCAAGGTCGCGTGGATTTGACCAGATAGATGCTGCCGGTTTACCTCCTTCAAAATCAAAAATCGCAATAACAGAATCCTTATCGTGAGGATATGCAATGCTTTCTTTTC
>MENE01000139.1:3598-4696 GCA_001769005.1 Bacteroidetes bacterium GWA2_31_9b
GCATTCGATCGATAATTTCTTCGTTCGTATATGCTGTATTGTACCAAAGTAAATCTCCTTCGAATGTTTGTAATCCGCTATGATGTGATAGTAAATCCTGAATATTCATTTGTTTTGATATGCATTCATCAGCCAGTTTAAATTCAGGAATATAATCAATAACTTTATCGTCCCAATCGAGAAGGCCCTCCTGAACTAATTTTCCAATACAAGCAGCAGTAAAAGCTTTAGAACACGAAGCTATATTGAAAATTGCGCTGTTATCCATAAAATCCATGGTTGGCACATTTTTGTACCCGAGTGTTTTTTCGTAAACAATTGAGCCATCTTTTACAATTGCTACACTTAATCCGGAAGGATTAAAAGTTGAGAAAACCTTTTGAGTTGCTCTATCGAATTGTTTTAAGTCGTTATCTTTTTTATTGTAAAAAAGTATTAATGGAATTGCAATTACAAGGATTAATGGCAAAACAAATCGTACAATATTTTTCATGTTTCAAGTGTTTTATTCTTGATGAATATTATTAATAGTTAGAAAACTAAATTTAATAAATAATCTTGGATAGTCAATAATTAATAATTAATAATGCTATTTCCTAACTTTTACATGATGAGCAATTATTCTGATTCTGTAAAATAATTGTAAATGAATTTTTTCTATTCTATATTTTATAAAATATATAGTGATAAGTATTATTAAAAATTAAAACCAATATTTATTCTTTTTAAAAACTGATAAAAAATGAACAATAAATTAAATAAATTGATTAGTATTATATTATAAATTTTATATTAAAAAAAATGAAATTAGATTGGCTACTTGAATATAACCCGGTGTTACTGGCACTGTTTGCAACACTTTTTACATGGGGTGTTACTGCATTTGGTTCGTCAATGGTGTTTTTCTTTAAAACTATTAATAAAAAAATACTTAATTCAATGCTTGGATTTGCTGCAGGTGTTATGATTGCAGCTAGTTTTTGGTCACTTTTAAAACCTGCAATTGAAATGTCGGAATCAAATGGTTCACGAGGGTGGATACCTGCTGTAGTTGGGTTTTTATTAGGAGGAGCATTTTTATTTTTAATTGACAAGTTA
>MENE01000139.1:4821-6086 GCA_001769005.1 Bacteroidetes bacterium GWA2_31_9b
AGTAGCTTTTGGAGCTTTGGCAAGCAACCCTGATGCAGGCATTCTTGCAGGAGCGGTTGTTCTGGCTATAGGAATTGGATTGCAAAATTTCCCCGAAGGTGCTGCTGTTTCTATTCCTTTAAGACGTGAAGGATTTTCAAGATTAAAAGCATTTAATTATGGTCAATTATCAGGCATTGTAGAACCAATTGCAGGAGTTTTTGGAGCTTACTTAGTTTTAGTTGTAACCCCAATTCTTCCATATGCACTTTCGTTTGCTGCAGGAGCAATGATATTTGTGGTAGTGGAAGAATTAATACCGGAATCGCAAACCGGAAATGAAACAGACTTATCTACAATAGGAGCAATGATAGGATTTGCAACTATGATGTTTCTTGATGTAGCTTTAGGTTAGCTTTCTAAATAAGAATGAAAAAGTATAAGATTTTAATTTGGATTTCTCTTTTTGCTATTTCAATGGGCATTTTTGAAGGTGCCGTTGTGGTTTATTTGCGTGCTTTGTATTATCCCGAAGGTTTTGCATTCCCACTAAAATTAATGAATAACAATGTAGCTATAACAGAATTAATACGCGAATTTGCATCATTAATCATGTTACTTTCAGTTGGTGTAATTGCAGGTAAAAACATCTCTCAACGATTTGCCTGGTTTATTTATACATTTGCAGTATGGGATATTGTTTATTACATTTTTCTTTATCTTATTTTAAGTTGGCCTGAAAGTATTTTTACATGGGATATTTTGTTTTTATTACCAGTAGCATGGACAGGCCCTGTCATTTCCCCTGTAATAATATCATTATTAATGATTTTGCTTGCTTTCGTCATTCTTATTAAGAATTCTGATTCAAACAACCAATTTAAAATTATTAAAAGAGAATGGATTCTTTTAATTGCTGGTTCACTCATTATTTTTGTATCATTTATCTGGGATTACTGCAAGTTTATAAATCAGAACCTGAGTAATATTGAAATAAGCGATAAAACAATCTCTGAAAGACTTTATTTTATTTCATTTCAATATATTCCCGATAAATTTCCCTGGTTGCTTTTTATTTGTGGAGTTTTAACAATAATTATAGGGATTTTAATTATAATAAAAAGAAATAATACCTTGTTTAAATTGGACTAAAGTCCAGTTGTTAGTTCAAACTAATAACCCCAGCCTTAAGGCTGGGGTTAAAGAAATACTATTAAAAGGGCTTTAGCCCATTATCAATCAAATATATTGATTTTTTCTAACAGGATATTGAAATTATTCCTTAA
>MENE01000139.1:6115-8989 GCA_001769005.1 Bacteroidetes bacterium GWA2_31_9b
CGTAATTTAGCAACCCATTTTGCTGGTTCCCAATATTGAACCTGTGAATCATGTAATCCGGTAGTTACTAACATTGCAGGATAATTTTGTGCCCTAACCTGATCGTATGGTGAATATGATAACATGTATTTGTAATAAACTGAATCTTTTGGATTTCCCCATTCATCAAACTCTCCGGTAGTTAATGGAATGCTTTCGTCAAGCATTGTAGTTACCACATCAACAAACGGAACCTGAGCAATAATACCCTTGTATAAATCGGGTCGTAAATTCGCTATAGCTCCCATTAATAATCCACCAGCACTTCCACCCATAGCAAAAAGTTTTTCATTACTGGTATATCCTTGTTCTATTAAATATTCTGCACACGAGTTAAAATCGGTAAAAGTGTTTATTTTATTTAAAAGCCTTCCATTTTCATACCATTCACGTCCAAAATATTGTTCACCACGAACATGAGCAATAGCATACACAAAACCGCGATCAAGCAATGTTAAACGTGTTGAGCTGAAATATGGATCCATGGTTGCACCGTAAGATCCGTAACCATATATAAGAGCAGGATTTGTTCCATCAAGATTAATGCCTTTTCTATAAACAATAGAAAGTGCAACTTTTTTACCATCGCTAGCTGTAGCAAAAATTCTTTTCGATTCATAATTATTCTTATCGAAACCACCTAAAACTTCTTGTTCTTTTAATATGGTTTTTTCATGTGTAAGCATATTGTAGTCAATAGTTGAGCTAGGTGTAGTTAACGATGAATATCCATAACGTAAAATATCTGTTTCAAATTCAGGATTCATGGAAATGTATGCAGTATAAGTTTCTTCACCAAAATCAAGGTAATGCTCAGAGTTATCGCTCCATTTAATAATTCTTAATAGGGTTAATCCATCCTTACGTTCTTCCAGAACTAAAAAATTCTTAAATATTTCTGTATTTTCAAGATAAACATCTTGGTTGTGAGGAATAACATCAATCCAGTTTTCTTTAGCTGTTTTGTTTATTGGCGTTTTTACTAGTTTGAAATTTGTTGCATTTAAATTTGTGTGTATATAAAAATAATCGCCAAAATGAGAAACGCTATATTCTAATCCTCTTTCGCGTGGCTGTATTATTTTAAATTCTCCTTTAGGATTATTTGCATCCAGTACTCTGTATTCATCGGACATGGTACTACTTGAACCAATAAAAATAAATTGATCAGATTTTGATTTGAAAACATACGTGCCGAATGTTTCATCTGATTCGTAAAAAATCTCTTTATCATTCGAAGATTCAGTTCCTAACTCATGCCTGAAAATTTTATATTCACGTAAAGTTTGTTCATCTTTTTGTTCATAGAAAACTGTTTTGTTATCGTTTGCCCATGTTGTCGAACCGCCTGTGTTTACAATGGTTTCTGTTTGTAATTCTCCAGTTTCAAGATTTTTAAAATAGATCGTATATTTTCTTCTGCTCACAGTATCGACGCCGAAAGCCAGAATTTTATTATCGGGACTAACACTTAATCCACTAACCTGAAAATATTCATATCCTTGGGCCATTTTATTTACATCAAGTAAAATTTCTTCAGGCGCATTCAGATTTTCCTTTTTTCGGCAATATATCGGATATTCTTTTCCTGTTTCGTATCGTGAATAATAATAAAAGCCACGCTTCTTATAAGGAACCGATTCATCATCTTCTTTTATTCTCGACTTTAATTCATTAAATAATTCTTCCTGAAATTTTTCTGTTGGTTTCAAAACCGCTTCTGTATATTTGTTTTCTGCTTCCAGATAAGCAATCACTTCAGGATTTTCACGCTCATTTAACCAATAATAGTTATCAATTCTTGTATCGCCGTGAATAGTTAATTCTTTTACAATTTGTTTTACATCGGGTGGAGAAAGTGACTGGTTTTTACAAGAAAATACAAGTACACTTATAATAATTAATAAAAAGAAACTTTTTATGACATTCAATCTCATTTTTTTCACTCTCATTTTGGTTAAATATTTAAATTAGTGATACAAAAGAAAATAAAATTAAACAGTTTTGGAATCTTTTAGTAGATTTATTTGAAACATTCCAGTTAAAAATAAAATAAAATAGAAATATATTAATTTTTATAATTACGAACCTATTTAAATCAACATCAGTTTGTTAGTTGGGTTTTTTAATAACCGTTTTTATACGATTAGTCAAAATATAGAGTGAATCAATAAAATTGACACTTCTATTTTTGCTTTTACGGTTTTTTTTTAATATTTTTTTTTCAGAATTAAGCTAAACCTAAGCTATTTTATATGAAAAAGAACTTTTTCTTACTTCTTTGTTATTTCATATTTTTTTATGGCATTGAAAAAGGATATTCCGATTCTGGAGAGAAAGGGATTCCTTTTATTACAAATTATTTGACAAAGAACTACAAAGCGCATAATCAGAACTGGGATATTGTAGAAGATAACAGAGGATTTAAATATTTTGCAAATGGTAATGGTGTATTAATTTATGATGGAAGTAATTGGGAATTAATAGAACTTCCAAATAAAATATCGTCAAGAGCTCTGGGGAAAGATCAAAAAGGAATAATTTATACAGCTGGAACCAATGATTTTGGTTATTTGCAACCCGATAATTTTGGAAAGCTTAAATATATTTCGCTCATTGATTCCCTTGGGATTAGTGAGATTGGTATTATTCGAGATATTCAATCGGTAAACGACAACATCTATTTTCGTTCACTGGAATATTTAATTCGGCTAAATAGCAAAGGCTTTTCTTACTGGAAATCTAAGTCGGCATTTACTATACAATTTTTATATAATAACGATTTGTATATAATTGATGAAGAATATGGCTTGTATAAATTAACCGAAGATTCGT
>MENE01000139.1:9025-32663 GCA_001769005.1 Bacteroidetes bacterium GWA2_31_9b
AATCGATTTCTCATTGATGAGTTAGTGTATTGTGGAAAAATCATAGCAAATGGTGATTTAATTCTGGGAACAAATAATGGAGGCTTCATAATTGTTAGTAATACGGGAATAGTTAAAACAAAAATCAATAAGGATGTGGGATTACAACATAATAATGTACATGCCATACATATTGATTCTGACAATAACTTATGGCTTGCTTTAAATAACGGAGTTTCACGTTTCGATATATCAACACCAATAACTCAATGGAATGAGTCTTCAGGAATAGGTATTATTGAATCAGTAATTCGTTATAAGGAAACTATTTATATAGCTACACATCAGGGTATTTATTACTTAAAAAATAACAAAGTATACAAAATACATAATAGCAATACTCAGGCATGGGCATTAATTATTTTTAAATTGTCTGATAACAAAGAAATTTTATTAGCTGGAACATCAACAGGAGTATTTAAGATTGATCAATTTTCTTTAGTTGAAACTGACTATAAACAATTAGTTTACAATTTATATCAATCAAAAATAAATAAGAACCTGTTATTCCTTGGTACTAATAACGACATGAGTATATTGGAATATAATGGTTCAAAATTTAAAAACTTAGGATCAATACCACATTCAGGTATTAGTATAAGATCTTTTGCCGAAGACAATAAAGGTGAAATCTGGTTAGGAACTTATCGTGATGGAGTTGTGCGAATAACTCCATCAAATAATATCCTTGATCCTCAAAAAATAACACATTATAAACTTGAGTCAGGATTACCATCTTTAAAAAATGTACTGATTTATTTTTTAGGTGATAAAATGATTTTTGCTACTGAATTTGGTATTTACACTTTTAATTACGAGAAAAATAAATTTGTTGAGGATGCTCGGTTTAAATCAATGTTTCCTTTTGAACAAAAGGATGTTTTTTCAATAATTGAGGATTCGTCGGGGAATTTTTACTACACTCAACTGGTTAATAAAAGAGAATCAATAGGTTATGCTATTAAAAATACGAATGGAACATTTATCTTGAATTCTAAAATTTACAATAAAATTCCGGAAATGATGATTCGTAGTATTTATCTCGATTATGATAATTCATTATGGATTGGTGGTACTGATGGTTTATTCAAAGTTGATGAGCCTGAAAATATTGATTTTAATAAAAACTATAATGCATTTATTAGAAAAGTTACAATCAAAAAAGATTCATGCATATTTTATGGAAATTACTTCACAGAGGATAATGGTAAAAAATATTTTTCATTTAATCAGAATAATTCATTAAAGTATAAAATCAAATTCAATAACAATAGCATTAAATTCTGGTATGCAGCACCTGAATTTAGTAACGAATCTGAATTGTATTACCAATATAAGTTAGAAGGATTTGATGATAACTGGTCCGATTGGACAAAAGCTACCCTCAAAGAATATACTAATTTATGGGAAGGTACTTATACATTTAAAGTAAAAGCTTCGAATATTTATGATATAAAGAGTAATGAAGCATCGTTTCGTTTTACAATTCTTCCTCCATGGTATAGAACCATAGTGGCATATATTGTATATCTGATTTTATCCATTTTACTTATTTTTATTGTAGTAAGAATCAGTTTGCGTCGTTTAAGATTCGTAAATATTGAATTAGAAAGATTAGTAGAAAAGCGTACATCTGAAATAAATAATCAGAAAGAAGAAATACTTATTCAGTCTCAGGAGCTGGAATATCAGAATACTGAATTAGAAAAATTGTCAATTATTGCCCGCGAAACCGATAATGCAATAGTTATTATTGATGCTAACGGTAAACTTGAATGGATAAATGAAGGGTTTACAAGAATGTATGGGTATCATTTAAATGAGTTAATTGCTAAGTATTCAGATTCTTTCCTTGATTTTAGCCAAACACCTAATATTAAAGAATTATTCGATCATTGTGTTAAATACAAAGAAAGCAGAATTTATGAATCGTTGAATATTTCAAAGTCTGGACAAAATATATGGGCACAAACAACAATTACACCTATTGTTGATGAGAATAATAAGATATTAAAAGTTATTGCAATTGATTCAGATATTAGTAAAATAAAGTTAGCTGAAACTGAGGTTTTACAACAAAAAGACGAAATTCAGCAACAACGTGACTTTGCTCATCAGCAAAAACAATTTATTGAACAACAAAATGTTGAACTAGAAAAACACAGAACCCGATTAGAGCAATTGGTACGCGAACGAACTGCCGATCTGGAAATTGCAAAAGAAAGAGCCGAAGAATCTGATCGATTGAAATCGGCATTTCTTGCAAACATGTCGCACGAAATTCGAACACCAATGAATGCGATTATTGGATTTTCAAACTTACTGAACGATTTAGATCTCGGGGCTGAAGAAAGAGAAGAATTGCTTCAGCATATTGTTCACAACAGCAATACACTTCTACATTTGATCGACGATATTATTGATATTGCAAAAATTGAAGCCGGACAACTTACTATTGATAAAAAGAATTGTGCAATAAATACTATTTTTCAAGAATTATATGAAACTTTTTCTGAACAAAAACAAAATCAGTTGAAAAAAGATGTTCAGCTCAGAATGTCATTAGGGGTTGAGAATCCTACTTTTTACATTTATACTGATCCATTAAGGCTACAACAAGTAATTAGTAACTTAATTGATAATGCACTCAAATTTACCGAAAAAGGATATGTTGAGTTTGGATATACACTCGAAGATAACAATGAGAATCCTACAGTTAGGTTTTATGTTAAAGATTCGGGCATTGGGTTATCTAAAGATCAGCAGGTTCAAATCTTTAGCCGTTTTACCAAAATAGAAAACGATAAAAAGAAACTGTATCGTGGTGCAGGACTTGGCCTTGCTATTTGTAAAAGTATAGTTAAACTTCTCGATGGTGAAATATTTATTGACTCAGAAATTAATATAGGATCAACATTTTATTTTACAGTACCTTATATAAAAATAGCCGAACGTGAAAAATTAATTAAAGAAACTCTAGAAAAAGATGATAATTTCAAATGGCCTGGAAAAACAATTCTTATAGCCGAAGACGAAGAAAGTAATTTCAGATTTTTGGAAATGTTACTATCTAAAACTGAGGTAAAACTATTACATGCCGAAAATGGAAAAGTTGCAATCGAAATGTATCAAAAAAACGAAATAGATTTGATTTTAATGGATATTAAGATGCCTGTTATGGATGGTCTCGAAGCTACAAGGAGAATTAAAAACATTGATAATGAAATTCCGATTATTGCTCAAACAGCTTTTGCTATGGAAAATGACGAAAAGTTGAGTCTCGATGCTGGATGTAATGCTTATGTTTCTAAGCCAATTCGGAAACACAAACTTTTTGATTTGTTAAACGAATATTTAAAATACGAATAATCACTTTTCAATAATTGTAATAAATTAACAATTAATTTAATGTCAGAAATTATTCATAAGATTTTCAAAAAATTAAATAATATTATTACAAGTAATTTTGAAGGTGGATATGAGTCTGAACCCGTAAGAAAAGCTATTATTATTAACTTGTTTGCAATTATCGGCTTTGCTTTTATGACCTATTTTGGTATACAAACTTTACTAAGTTATAAAATTTGGTATTCATTAATTCTATTCGGGTTTGCAATTATTACTGTAGTAAATTATATATTTCTTCGTATTTCCAAAAATTTCATAGTAGCAGGTCATGCTTTGGTTATTTTGATGACTGTTGTTGAGTTTTTCTTTATTATTAGTGGGGGCGTAGATAAAACAGGTTTTCTTTGGTATTACACGTATCCAATATTGAGTTTGTTTATTTTAGGGTTAAAAAAAGGATCTCTGTATATTGCTTTTTTATTTTCTATAACAATAGGATTATTCATAATTCAACCTGATTTTTTCCCAGTTTATAATCATAATTTAATTCTGAGATTTGTTTCTTCTTTTTTAGCAGTATCACTTATGGCAATTGTATTCGAATTTGTAAGGTCGGCAACCTATAAAACATTTACAGATGCTGATATAAAAAAAACATTTTATTTAAATAAGGTGCTTGAGCAACAAAATGAATTAGAACAACATAAAAATCATTTGGAAATTTTAGTTCAGGAAAGAACAACAGAACTCGAAATTGCAAAAGAAAAAGCAGAAGAGTCAGATAAATTAAAATCCGCATTCTTGTCAAATATGTCCCATGAAATCAGAACTCCCATGAATGCAATTATTGGATTCTCAAATCTGATCATTGATCCGGGAGTAGATCAAAATTTAAAACGTGAAATGGTTAATCACTTACTTAATAGCACAAATTCATTATTACATTTAATGGAAGATATTATCGATGTTTCAAAAATTGAAGCAGGGCAAATGATAATGAATATTCGTTCGTGTAATATCAATACAATAATGGAAGATCTTTACGAATCTTATTCGGAAAGGAGAATTGAGCCAAATAAAAGTCAGATTCAATTTATTTATGAAAATAAATTTTCTAATGAAAACTTAAACATTTTATCCGATTCATCTCGGATAAGACAAATACTTTCAAATATTCTCGACAATGCATTTAAATTTACAGAACATGGTGAAATTCGATTTGGGTATGAAAAAATAATTAAGGATGAAAAAGAATATTTAAAGTTCTTTGTAAAAGATACAGGAATTGGACTAAACGAAGATCAAAAAAAATATATTTTCCGAAGGTTTACTAAAGCAGAAATTAGTAAAAAGAAACTTTACAGAGGTGCCGGATTAGGTTTAAGCATTTGTAAAAATATGGTTGAGATTTTGGGAGGCGAAATTTGGTTCGAATCAGTTATTGATATTGGTTCCACATTTTATTTTACACTACCTATCGATACAAATATTCAAAATACAGCAATTCAGCAAGTTAAGAATGAGGTTCCTGAAAAAATAAATTGGATTGATAAAAACATACTTATTGCTGATGATGAAGATAGTAATTTCTTTTACTTAAAGAATTTGCTTTCAAAAACAAATGCATTACTCTATCATGTAAAAAATGGACAAGAAGCAGTTGATTTTGTAATCAAGAATAAAGTGGATTTAATTATAATGGATATAAAAATGCCGGTAATGAATGGTTTGGAAGCAACCCGAATAATTAAAAGTACGAGAAAAGATATACCAATTATTGCGTTAACAGCATTTACTTTGGAAAATAACGAGAAGATTAGTCTTGATACCGGATGCGATGCTTATATTACAAAACCATTGAAAGAAATAAGTCTTATTAAGTTATTAAACGAGTTTTTTATTTGAATTTGCATTTAGCTAAATTAAAGTTTAATTGTTTTAATTTTATAGTTAATGAACTAGGAGTAATTATCAGAAAAAAAATCAAATGAGAAAGCACAATCAAATAAGTATAATTATAGCTTTGGTTTTCATAATTACAGTTCAGAATAATTTACTTGCCCAAATAAAAAGCCTTGATCCTGAAAAGGCAATTACTCAATATAAAATAAGATCATGGACTATAGATCATGGATTACCTTCAAATGCAATTAGCCATATTATACAATCTCAAAATGGATATATATGGATTGCTACATACGGTGGTGTTTCCAAATTCGATGGTATAGATTTTACAAATTATACATCACAAAACAGTAAAGCATTATTAACCGAAGCTGCTAAAGAAGTATGCGAAGATAAAAATGGAATTGTTTGGATTGGAACACAAAAAGGAATTTCATTATTTAAAAACGACAAATTATGTCGACAAAAAAAACTTGAAAGTCTTGATAATTCAAATATAGAAGCCATTTTTGTTGATAGTAAAAATCAAGTTTGGATTGGTACAGAGAATGAAGGTTTATTCAAATATGTAAATGATAGTTTAATTCATCTTAAAAATCTAAAAAGTTTTACTACAAATTCTATTTATTCAATTTTTGAAGATGCCGAAGGAAACATTTGGATAGGTACAATTAAAGGTGAGCTTATAAAATATAGAAATGATATTTTTACTCCTTGTGATATGAATAATTCGGCTGATGAAATATTCTCATTTTATCAGGATAGCGAAAATATAATTTGGGTTGCTACAAGCAATGGAGTTTATACTATTGAAAATGATAAATTGCTGAAACATCCATATATAAATACACGATTTGTTGAGAATATTATCGAAGATGTAAATGGCTATCTCTGGATTTCATCTAATGCTTTTGGAATATACAGGTACAATAAATCGAATCACCAAATTGAACATTTATCGGAAATAAACGGTTTACCTAATAACCGGGTAATAAAAATAATATTCGATAAGCAGGGAAATCTATGGGGAGGAACATACCGAAATGGATTATTTCAGATAACTGATGGTAAATTTACATGCTTTTCAAAATCGGAAGGATTATTTTCTAACGTGAATACTGCAATTTTACAATATAACGAGAATGAATTTTGGGTTGCAAACGAAGAAGGTACTATTGATATTATTAAAAATGGACAAATAACTAAATTAAAAACCAAAGCACCATTTGTAAGTCCACAAATTAAGCACATGTATAAAGATTCTAAAGAAAATATTTGGATTAGTACGTATGCTGGTTTATTAAAAATCAACAAACAGGAAGAAAAGATTTACAACACGAACAATGGTTTTCCCGATAATTTTATCAGAAAAACACTTGAAGATGGCAATGGAAATATTTGGGTTGCTTCAAATCGTTCAGGATTACATAAAATAAATTCAAATGGTAAAATTCTAACGTTAAATACCAATAATGGATTAAGTTCAAATTATGTAATGACTATTATTCAATACACTCCTGATATTATTATTACCGGAACAAAAAATGGAATCAATTTTATTCAGAATGATTCGGTAATCAAACAATATACAATGGACGATGGATTACCTGATAATATGATTTTTAATATATACAAAGACAAAGACAATGTTCTTTGGATTTCGACAAATACAGGAATCTCAAGATTTGAGAACAACTCATTTACAAATTATACGATTGAGTCAGGTTTACACACCAATAATGTATTCGATATTATTGAAGATAATCTTGGATGCTTCTGGATGCCAGGACCAACCGGAGTAATGAAGGTTTCTAAACAGCAACTAAATGATTATGCTACCGGAAAAATTACAAAAATTGAATATTTATTCTACGATAAGAGCGATGGAATGAAAAGTAGTGTTTGCCTTGGTGCAACAGAATCACTAAAAGACTCAAAAGGTAACATTTGGTTCTTAACTGCTGAAGGAGTAGCTCAAATTAATCCGGAAATAAAATTTATAAGTAATGAATTACCTTCTGTTTTTATCGAAAACGTTTACACAAGCGATTCATCATTCAATTTAAATAATCCAATAAATATACATTCAAAGTATAATCGGTTTAATATTAAATATACCGCAATAGATTTAGTTTTTCCAGAGAAAATACAATTTAAATACAAACTTGAACCATTTGAAAATGAATGGATTGAGGCTGGCAATAAAAGAGCGCTATCATATACAAACATTGATCCTGGTAATTACACATTTAAAGTACGTTCAACTAATAGCCATGGAGTTTGGAATAATGATTATGTTTCTATTGATATTAAAGTTTTACCTGCCTGGTATCAGACAATTTTATTTAAAATAGCCCTAATAGCATTCGTTTTTGGTGGAATATTTCTGTGGATCAGATTTCGTATTTATAGAATAAAAATTCAGCGAAATATTCTTGAAAAACAGGTAGAGGAAAGAACAAAGGATTTACACAATATAAATACACAGCTAGAGGAAAAACAAGCCGATCTGGAAGTAAAGCAGGAAGAAATTACAGCACAAGCAGAGCACCTTGAAATTGTAAATAAAGAACTTAAAAAACATAAGGAAAATCTCGAACAATTAGTTAACGAACGAACAATCGACCTTGAAAAAGCAAAAGCAAAAGCCGAAGAATCTGATCGCCTAAAATCAGCTTTTTTAGCAAATATGTCGCACGAGATTAGAACCCCAATGAATGCGATTATTGGATTTTCAAACTTGTTAATCAATACTGAAATTGATGATCAAGCAAAGCAAGAAATGGTTTTACATATTACAAATAATAGCAATTCACTTTTAAAGCTTATTGAAGATATTATTAGTATATCAAAAATTGAATCAGGTGAGCTTAAAGTGAATTACCGAAAAGTAGATATTAACAAGATATTAAGTGATATTTATGAAGATTTTGTAATTAGAATTGATTCTTTCAAATTAGAATCAATAAAGTTCTTTCTCGATAATGATATTAATATTAGTATTCTGGAAATAAACACTGACTCATCTCATTTAAAACAGATACTTTTTAATCTAATAGATAATGCTTTTAAATTTACAGAAAAAGGTGAAATTCATTTTGGCTATAGAATTGATGACAATAACAATATCCAGAATATTACATTTTATGTGAAAGATTCTGGAATAGGCCTTTCCGAAGTACAGCAAACACAAATTTTTAAGCGTTTTATAAAAGCCGAAATATCAAAACAAAAATTATATAGAGGAGCTGGTTTGGGATTGGTTATTAGTAAAAATCTTGTTGAAATGATGGGTGGTAAAATTTGGGTCGAGTCAGAAAAAGATAAAGGATCAATATTCTATTTTATTTTACCAATTAGTAACTAATAAAATAAAAATATATGCCTGAAAATAATAGTATTAAAAAATATAATTGGAAGAATAAGACAATCTTAATTGCTGAAGATGAAATTAGTAATTTTAGGTATTTAGAGATGGTTTTACATAGAACAGAAGTTACAATATATTGGGCTAAAGATGGCATTGAAGCAATTGAATTATGTAAAAAGCATATACCTGATTTAATTCTTCTTGATATTAAAATGCCGAATATGGATGGATTGGAAGCAACTCGAATAATTAAAAGTTTGTTTCCCAAAATTCCTATTGTAATTCAAACTGCTTATGCTATGGAAAACGATGAGCAAATTAGTTATGAAGCAGGGTGCGATGCATATCTTTCAAAACCTATTCGTGCAACAACACTTTTACAGATTGTGGGAAATTTTATTGATATTTAGAAAGATTTAATTACTTTAACAATCTATGAATAAATCTGGTGAATCGATAAACCAATTCTCTGTCAGCATTATCATGTTGATTTTTTTACTTTGTTTTTATTCAGGTTTAAATGCTCAGGATAACGAAGTTATATTCGAAAAACTCACGTTAAAAGATGGATTATCACATAATAATGTATATACCATAATTCAGGATAATACAGGATTCATGTGGTTTGGTACACAGGATGGTTTAAATCGTTACGATGGATATAAATTCATTATTTACCGTCACGATTCAACAAATCCAAATTCATTAAATACTGGAAATTTTGGTAAAATATTTCAGGATTCGTCGGGAGTATTATGGTTTGGTACTTATGGAGGCGGTCTTGACAGGTACGATCCTAAAACCAGTAAATTTAAACATTATTCTCATCAACCCACCGATTCAACTAGTTTAAGTAATAATCAGATTTTATATATCTATCGCGATAAACTCAAATATTTATGGGTTGGAACAGCAAATGGAGGATTAAACAAATTTAACGAAAAAGACGAAACATTTACACGTTATCAGAATAACCCGGACGACCCTAAAAGTTTAAGTCATATTCGGGCAAAATGTATGTGCGAAACCCCAGATGGAACATTCTGGGTTGGTACTGGTGATGGACTCAATAAATTCAATCGAAATAATGGAACATTTGATCATTATAAAAATAACCCTAAAGATATAAACAGTTTAAGTTCAAACACTATTCAACATATGGTTGTTGATAAAGATGGAATAATCTGGATTGCAACACGTGAAGGGGGTTTAGATAGATTCGATTCAAAAACAGAACAATTTATTCATTATAAAAATAATCCAAACGACCCAACAACCATTAGTGATAATAAAGTTGAATATATTTTTATTGACTCATACAATCAGTTTTGGATTGGAACATACGAAGGTGGATTAAACAAATTTGACTCAAAAACAGGTAAGTTTATCCAATATAAACACAATCCGAATAATAGAGAAAGTATTAGCAGTAACCGTATAGAATATATTTTTGAAGACCGATCGAAAGTATTATGGATAGCAACACGCGGAGGAGGAATTAATAAGCTAGACTTAAAACCTGCCAAATTTAAAAATCTTGTAAATAATCCAAATAACACAAATTCATTACCTCCCTTTAGCGTTATGGCAATTAAAAGCGATAACAAAGGAAATCTTTGGATTGGAACCGATGGAGGAGGTTTGTCAAAATACAATTTTGAAACAAAAACATTTACTCATTTTCATCATAATCCGAAAAACCCAAATAGCTTAAGCGATAACAGAGTGTGGTCAATTTATATTGACAAACAGGGAGTTATCTGGGCTGGTACTTACGTTGGCGGCCTTAATAGAGTAGAGAATGTAAACGGTGTTTACACATTTAACTCGTATATGAAAGATTCAAGAAAATCTGATAACATTAGTAGCAATCAGATAAACTCAATACTTGAAGATTCGAAAGGCAATATTTGGATAGGAACAGCAAACGGATTGAATAAATTGGTAAAAACAGATAATCCTGCAAATTATACTTTTAAATCGTTTTTTCAGAATCAATCAGACAATAATTTAATAGTTGATAATTATGTTGGCTACCTTTATTTGGATAAAGGTGGTAGAATGTGGATTGCAGCTTATTATAGCGGTTTGTTTGAGTTTGATCCTATTAACGAAAAATTTATTTCCTATTCTCCCGAAGGATTAAAATCGTCAGAATTTATTAGTAATATTCATGCTCTAACAGTATTCGAAGATCACTTAAACCAATTGTGGATAGGAACTGAATCGAACGGATTGGTTATGTTTGATAAAGAAACGAAAAGCTTTATTCCACATCAAATAAATGAAACATTTCTTGGAAGTATGATTGTTGGAATGCTCGAAGATGATATGAGCAATCTCTGGATTAGTACATCGAGAGGTATTATTAAATATTCGCCATGGAATAATTCAATTAATAAATATACTTTCACCGATCAACTCGAAAGTGGAGGTTTTAACCGAAACTCACTTCATAAGTCAGCAGATGGAACAATGTATTTTGGAAGCAATGCAGCTCTTAGTTATTTTTATCCCTTTGATGTAACAAATAATCCATATATACCTCCGGTTGTTATAACTGATTTTAAAATCCAGAATAAATCAAACTGGAACGATAATTTGCTATCTCAATATATGTTATCTGATTTTAAAGGAGAGCTCATATTATCACACATCGATTATTTTTTCACAATAGAATTTTCAGCACTTGATTATACTACACCTTCTGAAAACGAATATAAATATATGCTCGAAGGATTTAGTAATGAATGGATTGACGCTACTCAGCTTCGCATGGCAACATTCACAAATCTTGATCCTGGAGAATATACATTTAAAGTTAAAGGATGTAATAACGATAAAATATGGAACGAAAAGCCTACTGAACTTAAAATTCGAATTATTCCTCCATTTTGGAAACGTACTTGGTTTTATATTCTGGAATCTATTTTAGGGATTTTTATTATTTGGTTTATTATTCGATTCAGAACTCAAAACCTGATAAAAGAAAAAAAATCTCTTGAGGAAAAAGTGATTGAACGTACAAAAGAAATTAATTCACAAAAAGAAGAATTGAGTTCACAGGCCGAAAACCTCGAAATTATTAATAAACAGCTCGAAGATCATCAAAATCATCTTGAACAGCTTGTAAAACAAAGAACCGAAGATCTCGAAATTGCGAAGAATAAAGCAGAAGAATCCGATCGTTTAAAATCTGCATTCCTGGCAAATATGACTCATGAAATTCGTACTCCGATGAATGCAATTATTGGGTTTTCGAATTTGCTTGATGATGCTGGTACAGAAGATATTAATAAAGAAGAGTTAATACCGCTTATCATTAAAAATAGCAATGCCCTGTTAAATTTAATTGATGATATTATCGATATTGCAAAAATTGAAGCTGAGCAATTAAAAATTGTTGAGAAAGAAAGTAATATTCAATCGGTATTTGCTGATTTAATCGATAAATTTTCTGAAATCAATTTGGGCAATTCGTTGGTTAAATTAGTAGTAAGAGAAGAGTTTCTGAATAAACCATTAGTTATTAAAACAGATCCTTTCAGATTACAACAAATTATGTCGAACTTAATTGGCAATGCATTTAAATTTACAGAAAAAGGTACTGTTGAATTTGGATACAACTTGCAACATACAAATCAGCAAAACAAAATTTTGTTTTATGTTAAAGATACAGGAATAGGATTAGCACCTGAACAAACCCATACAATTTTTAACCGCTTTACCAGAATTGAAGATAACCTTAAGAAAATATACCGTGGAGCAGGATTGGGTTTAGCAATTACCAAAAATCTGGTTGAAATGATGGGTGGTAAAATATGGGTTGAATCTGAAATTAATAAGGGCTCTGTATTTTATTTTACTCTTCCCTATAAATTTATTGATAGTGAGGTTAAAAAACAACCTATTTCTGTAATAGCACCATCAAAATTTCGATGGAACGAAAAATGTATTTTAGTTGCTGAAGATGAAGAGAGTAATTACAAGTTCCTCGAAATGATTATTCGTAAAACAAATGCCGAATTACTTTGGGCTAAAACAGGAAAACAAGCTTTAGAGATTTGCAAAGGAGATTATTCAATTGATTTAGTTTTAATGGATGTTAAAATGCCGGAAATGGATGGTGTTGAGGCTATTAAGGAAATACGAAAATTTAAAAAGAAAATTCCAATTATTGTTCAAACAGCATACGCAATGCCCGAAGACAAAGCATTATGCATGGAAGCCGGGGCAAACGATTTTATTACAAAACCAATTGGTACAGAAAAACTTCTGAGTATCATGAATAAGTTTCTTATGAGCTAAATAAAGGGAGTTACTATTTAATATATTGATACTCAATTAGGTTTTTTTGATAAAAGCTTCAGCGGAGATAATCCTTTTAGAAGATAAGATTAATGAAGAAAAACGTACCAACTACAAATAATTTAGATGTAATTCAGCTATACAGTGCTTAATATATCAGTAAGTTATAGCTAATGCAATGAAACTGTGAATCTGAACAGATAAGTTCTGAAACCAAATTATTTTATTAACTTTGCTTTAGTATGAAAATAATTAGTCAACATATTGACCAGATTGTTCAACTTTGTGAACTAAACAAAGTTAGAACTTTATTTGCCTTTGGTTCTGTTACTACTAATAGATTTAGAAAAGACAGTGACATTGACCTCGTTGTTGACATTGATGAAAATGACCCTATCTCATATTCTGACAAATACTTTAATCTGAAATTTCAACTTGAAAATTTATTAAAAAGACAAATTGACCTTCTTGAACAGAAAGCGATAAGAAATAGATTTTTAAAAAGTGAGATTGACCGAACCAAAGTCCAAATCTATGGAAATTGAAGTAAAAACCTGGCTAGAAGATATTAAGCAATCAATTGATGAAATTGAAGAGTTCTTACCTGAAAAAAGAAACTTTTTTGAATTCCAGAAAGACCTTAAAACTAGAAAAGCTATTGAAAGAAATATTGAAATCATTGGAGAAGCTGTAAATAGAATTATGAAAGTTCGCCCAGACATTAAAATTACTAACGCAAGAAAAATAGTTGACACTAGAAATAGGATAAGTCATGGATATGACACAATTTCTATTGACATAATTTGGGCGATAGCTGTTCAGGATTTAAAGAATCTTAAGAATGAAATCAATATTCTATTAGAAGAATAAATTGCAATAGCTTTAATAATAAACCAAAAACACGTGTTATATCCAAATAATTTCGAAAAGAAAATAGGATTCGATAAAATCCGCGAAATGCTCAAAGGGGGTTGCTTATGCAATCTTGGCTGGCAAAAAGTCGATAAAATGTGCTTTTCGTCTTCTTATTCTGGTGTTGAAACCCTTATTGGACAGGTTAACGAATTTAAAAACATCATGTTAATGGACAATGATTTTCCATTAAACCATTTTATTGATGTTACTGATGCTATTAAAAAGATTCGCGTTGAAGGAACATACTTTTTACCCGAACAACTTTTCGATTTAAAACGATCGCTAGAAACTATAAAAGCACTTTTAAATTTTTTCAAATCGAGAAAAGAAGAGAAAAAATACCCCTATTTACAATTGTTAACTAACGATGTTAAGCTATATCCATACATTTTCGAACGTATCGATTCAATAATAAATAAACAGGGTAAGATTAAAGACAATGCTTCGCAGGAACTGAATCAAATTAGAAAATCTATAAACGAGAAGGAAAGCCTTGTTTCACGACGATTACAAGCAATATTAAAAACTGCACAAAAGGATGGATATATTGATCAGGATGTAACTCTTGCTATTCGCGATGGACGTGCAGTTATTCCTGTTGATGTTACTCACAAACGTAAAATAAAAGGATTAATTCTAGACGAATCGGCTACAGGAAAAACGGCTTATATTGAACCTGCAGAAATTGTTGAACTAAATAACGATATTAAAGAACTCGGATATCAGGAACGACGCGAAATTATTAAAATACTTACACTCTTTGCTTCCGATATTCGACCCTATATTGATGATCTGTTATTTGCTTACGATTATATGGGAACTATTGATTTTATAAGGGCGAAGGCTATGCTTGCCATTAAAATTAATGGTGTAAAACCAATTTTTAATAACAGGCCAATGGTTCAGTGGAAAGATGCTGTTCATCCACTTTTATTTCTGACATTTAAGTCGGAAGGCAAGAAGGTTGTTCCATTATCAATTATTTTGAACACCGAAAATCAACGAATTTTACTTATTTCAGGACCAAATGCCGGAGGGAAATCAGTATGTCTGCAAACTGTTGGTCTTTTACAATATATGTTTCAATGTGGCTTGCTCGTTCCAATGGGTGAGAATTCTGAAATAGGATTGTTCGAAAACCTATTTATAAATATTGGCGACGATCAGTCGATAGAAAACGACCTGAGTACGTATAGTTCCTATTTGCTAAATATGAAAAATTTCATTCGTAATGCAAATAGCAAAACACTCATACTAATCGATGAATTCGGTTCAGGTACAGAACCTATGCTTGGTGGAGCTATTGCTGAGGCAATACTCGATAAACTCAATCAGAATAATGTTCTAGGTGTTATTACTACACATTATACCAGTTTAAAACATTTTGCATCATCTACCTTTGGAATTGAAAATGGCGCTATGCTTTTCGATACCGATAAAATACAGCCATTATTCAGGCTTTCAATTGGTGAACCTGGAAGCTCGTTTGCTTTTGAGATTGCTCGTAAAATTGGATTGCCCGAAGAAATTCTTCAGCAGGCAACTTTAAAAATGGGTAAAGATCATATCGATTTTGATAAAAACCTGAAAGATATTATCCGCGACAAGCGATACTGGGAAACAAAACGGGAAACTATCCGCAAATCGGAAAAAAATCTTGAAGAACTCATTGTAAAATATACAGCTCAGATTGAAACTGCCGAAAAATCGAGAAAAGAAATTCTGAATAAAACAAAAGCCGATGCTCAGTTATTATTGGCCGATGTAAACAAAAGAATAGAGAATGCAATTTTCGAAATCCGTGAAAGCCAGGCCGATAAAGAACGTACAAAAACCATCCGTAAGCAACTTGATGATTTTAAATCCGAAGTAAATGATATTGATTTAAACGACGAA
Organism: Bacteroidetes bacterium GWA2_31_9b; assembly: GCA_001769005.1. Taxonomy (GTDB): domain Bacteria; phylum Bacteroidota; class Bacteroidia; order Bacteroidales; family UBA12077; genus UBA12077. The sequence continues at coordinate 24,807 of MENE01000139.1, forward strand.
GAAAAGGTAAATAGAAAGATTGAGAAACTTGAGCATAGAGAGAAATATGGAAAACCAAAACTTGTAAAAAAACCAAAACCAGTTGTCGAAAAGAAACCCGAGCAATTCGAAAAGGGAGATAAAGTAAAACTTATTGGACAAAATTCAACAGGCGAAGTGCTCGATGTAAATGTCGAAAGCATTATGGTTGCTTTCGGGAACATGATTACTACAGTTAACTTTAAACGGCTCGAGAAAATATCAGACAAAGAGTACAAACGATTAAATCCTGTTTCCGATTCACAAAGTGGCAATTCGTGGGATTATAGTGAGAAACGACTCAATTTTAAATCTGAAATTGATGTACGCGGAAAACGTGCCGACGAGGCGCTTCAAATGGTTCGGGATTTTATCGACGATGCTATTGTAATTAATATGGGTTCGGTAAGAATACTTCATGGTAAAGGCGATGGTATTCTTCGTCAATTAATTCGCCAATATCTTGACACAGTAAATGTTATCAAATCTTCTCACGATGAGCATATTCAATTTGGGGGATCAGGAATTACGGTAGTCGAGTTTGAATGATCATATTTTTTTGTAAATTTGGGATAAACTAAATCCTAAGCATCTTGATTCTAATTTATACCCAAAATACAACAGCACGGCTCGAATATATCTTGAAATTTGTTTTTGAAGATATGTATAAAGTCGAATATCAGGTTACTACTGATATGAATCGATTTGAAAAATCAAGCCTCCCTAAAATTAATTATTCTTCTGACCCAATTCCCGGCTCATTTCATATTATACCGGTAGAATTGTTATTCGAAACCGATATAATACAAACAAAAATTAATGTTGAATCATGGAATAATCAGAAAATATTTTTTCAAACAAAGTCAAAAGATTTGCCTTTCGACATTCTTGCTGCAAGCTTTTATTTAATTAGTCGATACGAAGAATATTTACCTTTTAACGCCGATCAGCATGGGCGATTCGAAGCCAATCAGAGTTTAGCTTTTAAAAATGGATTTCTGTACGATCCAATTGTAGATCAGTGGGTTTGCATGCTTGCGGGTTTATTGCATCAGAAATTTCACGATTTTAAAGCCTGTGAAAGAGAATTTAAATTTATTCCTACAATCGATATCGACAATGCTTATGCTTATTTGTACAAAGGAACTGTTCGTACTATTGGTGCAGCCATGCGCGATTTGTTTAAGATGGATGTAGCCGAAAATGTGAAACGGTTTCAGGCACTTGCAGGCGAAAAAGATCCATTCGATACATATAGTTATATCGATTCGCTTCATGCTCAATATGGTATTAGTCCGGTTTGGTTCTTTTTAGTAGGAAACTACAATACATACGATAAGAATTTACCTTTAGATAATGATGCATTTCAATCACTAATAAAAGAGATTTCACAACGAGCCGAAGTTGCAATACATCCATCGTACGAGTCGAATCAAAGCTTTGAGCAGCTTAAAAGTGAGTATGATTATTTATCAGGAATAATTGGTAAACCCATTACCAAAAGCCGTCAGCATTTTTTAAAATTGTTGTTCTCAGAAACATATCAAAACCTGATTAAACTAGGAATTAAAGAAGATTATACGTTGGGATATGCTTCCGATGTAGGTTTTAGAGCTGGAACATGTACTCCGTTTATGTTTTACGATTTGTACAACGAAATTGAAACCGAACTAAGAATATTCCCTTTTCAGGTTATGGATGTTACACTAAATCAGTATTTAAAACTTTCGGTTGAAGAAGCAGAGAAAAAAATTAAAGAGTTAATTGATAAAATAAAAGCAGTTAACGGAACTTTTATTTGTTTGTGGCACAACGAATCGTTAAGTGATCATGGATACTGGAAAGGGTGGGAACCTGTTTACAAGAAAATGCTCGAAGTGGTGTTTCAGAAGTAATGTTTTATAGAGAACGATAATTCATCTCTAATTTTATTAAATATGTTAGAAATAAGAATTTAACTATGAATAAGTTTAAAGAAATAAAAGATATCATATTATCATCTCTAATTCAGTATAAACCAGAGATGGTTGGATTGTTTGGATCATATTCCAGAAATGAAAAAAAAAAGGATGGTGACATAGATATTTTTGTAAAATTTAAAGAAACATTTTCATTGCTCCAGATAATTCGAATTGAAAATGAACTTTCACAAAATCTTGGTAAAAAAGTAGATTTAGTTACTGAAGGTGCAATAAAGAATAAGAGAATAAAAATCGGAATACAAAAAGATTTAAAAATTATATATCAGGCATGAAAGATGATTTGGCATATATTGAGCATAAGGATAAATTCAAGAATATTTTTTTGTATATTTATTGTTCCGATAGGAACGTTCTGTTTATAGAAATTACGGCATTCCTGACAAATTAAGCCTCGTAGAGGCGACCTGTAAAAGAAAAATATTTATTTCATGCATTTGCCACGGATAAATGAATTAAAAACTCACCGATTATGGATAAAAGCGTTAATACTACAATAAACCAATATATAACATTAATCAAAAAGAATCATAAAGGGATTAAAAGAGCCATTCTTTTTGGTTCATATGCCAAAAACAATAAGAGACAGGATAGTGATATTGATATAGCATTAATATTTGATAAATTGAATGACAATGATAAGTTTGATTTACAAGTTCAACTCATGTTGCTTGCTTCTCAAATTGACTCACGAATAGAACCACACCCTATATCAAAAGAAGATTTTAATTCTAATAGTCCGTTTGTTATCGAGATAAAAAGAACAGGAATTGAAATAAAATAATTCGTAAAATTGAATTTTAAATAAATATTAAGTTCAAAATTATTTTATACAAAATTAAGAATTTGAGTATGACAGAGTTTATGAAATTCAGAAAATGGTTAATTTTATTAACAGGAATACTTATAATAATTATTTTGACTCAGATTAATTATGACAATTTATCATTTAAAACGAATAAAACGGTATATATTATGATAATTAGTGGACTAGGCTCCATTCTTGCATTGTATTTATCCAATAAAATTGAAACGAAAAAGAACAAAAAAACTCAATAATATTATATTTTCTCAAGTATTAAAATGTCTTGAAAATCCAATGAGTCAGATTTAGATCTTCCACTCCAAAAACCAAAATGTTTCGATTTAATTCTTAAACCGGAGTTCTTAATAATATTTTGTAAGTAATCAAATTTGTAGGCTACATTTGCTTCTGGTACCTTTTCATCCATAAGAATATAGTTTCCTTTATCGTATAAAAATTTAAAATTCTTGTTTTGGTTTTTAAAATCAATTGAATCTACAGGATCAATAAAAAATGTAACAAAACAAATTCCTGACGTTTTTAAAACCCGATTAATCTCAAACAGATAATTTTCAACATCATTTGGAAGCATGTGTGTAAAAACAGATGTTAAAAAAACAAAGTCGAAATAATTGTCTTTATATGGAAATTTAAATTTTGAAGCATCCTGTTCTGTACTTAAATTGTACAAACTATTTTTAAGATCGATATGCTGGAAATTAAAATTGGGGAATTTAGGTGAAATTTTTTTCTGACACCAATTAACTCCTTTTTTTACTATGTCAAAACCTTCATATTTTCCTTCTTTTGATAAATATCGAGTTAATGGAATAGCCATTCTCCCTATACCACTTCCAATATCCAGAACATAGTTATCAGGTTTTAAATTTCCCAATTCAATAAAATAGTTTAGGAAAGTTTCTCCTTGTTTTAAAAAATTCCCTAATCCTGTAAAAATTAATCCTTTAGGTGGAAGTAGATATTCTTTATTTGATCGAAAACTATTTACAATATCAGAAGGTAAAAAATAAACTCTCCGAACTATTAATCTAAAATTGGGAGATAATAAATAATATATTTTTCTTAAATTAAAATTCATATATAATACCAATAAATATTTATTTTGATAACTACACCTAATTTAAGTGTCGAATTAAAAGTATATTAATTTTTTATATAAAATTATTATTTACATATTTATTCAATTAATTCGTTGAAAACTTAATTAAAAAAACATATTTAAAAATAACTTCAAATGAAATAAATCCGATAATTCTTTTTCTAATTATTTCAAGACAGAATTTAAATAAAGTATTTTTATACTTTATTTAATAATAGAATAAAATTGGAAATAAAATTGGAAATAAAATATCTAAAACACAATCAAATAGTTAAGCAAAAGTGGGATTCTACAATTGAGAATGCTAAAAATGGATTGGTCTATGCTCTTTCGTGGTATTTAGATATTGTTTCACCCAATTGGGATGCATTAGTTGTTGGCGATTATGAAATAGTAATGCCATTAACTTTTAAAACAAAATATGGAATAAAGTATTTGTATCAGCCTGTTTTTACTCAGCATTTAGGAATATTTTCAATAGAAGAAATTACAGTTAAACAGGTTGAAAGTTTTGTTAATAAGATTGCAGAAAATTATAAATTTGTTGATATTCAATTAAATTCAGCTAATCCTGTATTAAATAATAAATTTTTCGAATTGCGTGATACCCAAATAGTTGACATTTCAAAATTATACAACGAAATTTTCTCAAACTATTCTAAAAGTCTTAAAATTAATTTACAAAAGGTTTTTGATTCGGAATTAATCATTAATTCTATTGGAAATAGTTCTGATTTTATTAAACTAATGAGAAAAATGTTTGATACAAAGAAGGTTGATGGAATATGTTTAAATGATTATAAAAATTTAGAAAAGATTATAAACACTAGTTATAATAAAAATCTGGGGCAATTTTATTTTGGTTACCTGAATGAGGAGCTATGTGCTGCTGCTTTTTTTTTGAAATGGAACAATAGAACGATACTCTTTACAGCATTAAATGGAAAGGGTAGAGAAGTTGGAGCTATGTTTGGAATAATTGATAGATACATCCTTGAAAATGCAGGTCGAAATTTAATTCTTGATTTTGCTGGATCAAATATTACTGGTGTAAAATACAGAAATCTAGGATTTGGAGCTAAAAATATAACATATTACGCTTTTAAATTAAACAACTTACCAATTCCATTTAAATGGTATAAAAGCTAGATTCTATTCCTGATAAAGTCCAATTTTCTTAATACTCTGAGCAGGATTGCCTCCAATGATTTGATTTCCTTCAGGAAATGATTTTGTTACAACGGCTCCTGCTGCGACAATAGTATGTTCTCCTAATTCAACTTCGGGCAGAATAATACAACCGTTTGCTAACCACGAATTTTTTCTAATTATAATAGGATTTCCAGATAAGTATTTGTTAAAATTAAGTACATCATGATTCTGGCTAATAATTGAAACATTTGGCCCTGTCCAAACATTTTCTTCGAAAATGATTCCATTCCTCCCGTCAATATAGCATCCTTTTGCAAAACCTGGATATTTTGTTCCTCTCTGAATCTTCTTCGGACATTTTACTTGTGATGTAAAATGAACAGGCCATGGAATTTTACGGTTATAACCTATAACCTTTTGTTTATAAGCATATTTCAATAATTCAATTACAGGATAATTTGGATCATTGATATTTAATTCTTTGTAAAAGAATTTTAATAAGAAATAAAGAATTGATTTTAATATGTTTTTCATATAGTTCAAATGGCTTATTCTATTCGTTTTAAATACCAGTGTGCAATATACGAATTTCGACTTAATAATTTAGTTTCACGAAATGCAGGGTCTTTTCTTAATTCATTATAAATATCACTTAAAATTAATTCGTAATTTAAATAATCTATTTGGCTTGAAATTTTTTTTCTTATTGATTTAGGTATAAATTTTTTTAATCTTTTCCTTAATTTGTAATTCCTAAATTCTTTTGGTGTTAAATTAAACCCTTCTTCAAATTCTACATCATTTTGCTTAAAATATGATTTTAAAACATTGTTATACAATATTTTGCCAAATTTACATTCATATGGGATGTATTTAAAAAAATTAACAAGTTCATAATCCCAATAGGGCAATCTATATTCATAGTCAAAATAATTGTAAATATGTGCTACATTTCCTATAAACTTTGATAAATTTTCTTTCATTTCCCAATTTTCAAAAATACTGTATGCTTGTAATTTAGTATTGTTCTCACTAGTAGTTTCTAATTGTATCTTTATTTTTTCTTCTATTTCCCTTTTTTGTTCTAATGATAATTTAGTATGAATATATCTTTCATTAACAATACTTTTAGCAATTTTCTTTAAAGATGCTTTAAATTTTATAATTCCATTTTTATATAATTGACTACCACCTAAAAAATCACCTGAATACCCTGGAATAAAAATTGAATCTCTCGGTATTAATTTATTTTCTGTTAAATACTTAACTGCAAAATAATCCTGGAACATAAATGAGGATGAGTATTGAGAATAAAAATTGTAGTATTGAATAAATTCTTCTGTATTAATATATTTCCCAATATTTTTGTGATTATACTCAATAAATACCCAATTTAATCCTAGTTTTTTGGCTACTTTTTCAGATGTTATTTTTTCAGGGTTGTTTGTTGATTTTCCAAAAGTGTAACAAAGAATTTTTTCATGACCTAATTCTTTTAATTTGCATGCAATTAAACGGGAATCAAGTCCTCCACTCAAAGGAATAACTGCCATTTTCCCATTAAGAGACTTAACTAATCGATTAAAAGTTCTATCAATAATTTGCTTCGATTTGGTTTCCAGTTCTTCTTTAGTACTTTGATTTGGTTTGGATATGTAATAATTAAAATAGGATTCTATTGTTAAAATATTATTTTCAAATGATAAAAGTTCTCCCGATTGTGTTACTTGTACATTGTTTATTAATGTATTGTGACCACTAACAAATCCTGCGGATAAAAACTCGTTTTTAGATACCGAATTGAGCTCTTTTAGTTTAAGTTCTTTTAATATGAGATGAATGTCGTCAGATACATAAATATCATTGTCGCCTTTAGAATAAAAAACAGGAAATGCCCTTATAATATCATTTGCTAATAGAAAATCATTCTCCGATAATTTTATTAAAACAGTGAAGAGACCATTGGCATTTTCAACACATTTTAGTAATTCATCTTTTGTATTTATATTTTCGAATATATCCAGTAGTTTTTCCTTTTCAAAATAGTGATTGTCGGAATCAAAAAGAAATCCTTTTACAGAAATATTCTTGTTTGAATACCATTTAAATCCTTTATTTAAAACTAATTCAGCTTTAATCATTTTTGGTTTTATAAAATACCTTATAAATGAAAGAATTCCAGTAAATAGAACGATTATTATTATCAAAAATAATTCTAAATGCTTTTAAATAAAATTGGGGATCGATAAATAATTCAAACACATTTTTTTTATGTAAAGGTTTCTTTAAAATTTCTGAATTTACTGGTATTTTCCTTTTTATTAGTGTTCTGTAAGCATCTTTTCTCCATTTCATTTTAAAATCAGAGAAGTTAGAGATTTGTTTAAATCGTTTTAAAATTTCAGTAGAACCTAATTCGACAATTCCTTTTTCATGATTAATATATATTGGAACCAAATCAAATGTATATGAATTTTTGAATAAAGTAAGAATTAGAATAGCGCTTTCGTTTGTATGGTTGTATAGCTTATGAGAAGGGATATCGAAAATAAAATTTCCTAAAGAATAAAAAATATTGGTATTGTTTATTTTTTCAAACCCTTGCAATGTGTGTGAATGGTGTGAAATAATAAAATCGGGATTATTTTTTATTTGAATTCTTTTAAAAAGGTTTCGTTTTGTAGGCGAGGGGTAAAGTGTGAATTCTTCTCCCCCATGATGAAATATTATATTCCAACGACAATCATATTTTCCAAGAATATTTAAATCTTTCTTCGTGCTAA
>MENE01000139.1:32670-42580 GCA_001769005.1 Bacteroidetes bacterium GWA2_31_9b
ATTGCTATCACCATCATTTATTCTTTCGGTGAAACTTGTAAGTTTTACTTTTATATTATTCCCAATAGTTATTGAATTATTAACTTTCTCATCATTTAACCATGCGCCAAAATATGAATAACCTTTTAATTCGTTTAAGGTATCAATTAGCCCATGTTTCCCATTATCAAGAATGTGATTATTAGCGAGATTAAAAACTTTTATATTTCTTTTTACAAGATAATTTATTGTGTTTGGGGGATTGCTAAGAATAGTTTTGGAATCGGATGATTTAATAAAATCTGTTACAGCTCCTTCTAAATTACAAATGCAATAATCAACGCTTTTTAAAACAGCAATAATTTCATCAGAGAAAATTTCTTCGTTTCCACGGATTTTTTTTTCAAAAATACCGGTCAGGCTTAGATCACCTGTTATTGCAATTTTAAGTTGTTCCATCGATTATACTTTTTTTCGAAATCCGTATAATATAAAAGAAATAAAAAAGATTGAATGCCACTCCTACAAATGAAAATAAAGCAATTGAGTAATATACACTATTCAAAAATTTATAACCAATATATAATCCAAAAAACCTGAAAATTAATAGCAAAATATCATAAATCAACATGTATTTTTGTTTATCGAGAATAATAATTATATAACTCATTGGAGAGTTTAGAAACATCAAAAATAACCAAGGGATTAATAATTGAGTGAAAGTTCCTGCCATTTCCCATTCAGCTCCAAATAATATTCTAAATATAAAAGGTGCAGCAATTCCAATAATTATAAAAGGAATAATGGCTATCTTAAAAAGTTTTTTATAAGTAGAACGAACTAATCCCTTTAGGCTCTCGTTATTATTATGTTTTTTTGATGCTTCGTTGAATAAAACAGGTCCTATAGATTGGCCAATTAATCCCATTGGTGTTGCAACAATTCGACTAGCTAATCCATAAAGAGCAGCCATTTCCAGACTATAAAATCCTGTTAATAAAAAAATGGGCAATTGATTTGATAAAGTATTCGTAACTCCGATACTCGTGTTGAAAATTGGAATAGATTTATATTTATTTATTAAGTTAAACATTTTTTTGAAAGTAAAACTTTCTGCATCAACTACTTTTGTTTTAAAAGAAAAGTACAAACTATAAAGAGCCGAAATAAATTGTCCACTAATTAGCCCAGCAATTAATCCATATTTTAAAAAAGATAGTATCCCTAGAATTAACTGAATTGTTGAAGAAGTAACTGATTTAGTTATATTTACTACTGAAATACTCTTGAATTTATTATTTCTATTGAACCAATAAGTGCATGATTGTATCACCCCCAGAAAGAATAATGAAATAGGAACATAATACAACAATTGGTCAATATTTTTATTTCCTAGCAATGAAGAAATTTGACTATAGAATATGAATATTCCGATAAATATGAAAAATGACAATATTAGAGATGCTAAAATACTTGAAATGAAAAGCGAAAAGCTTTCATTCATATTTTTAGGTAATAAAATTGATAATTCTAATTTTAAAGTTATAAAGGTAGAAAGTACCATACATAACGATGAATATATGAAGAAAATACCAAATTGTTCTTTTGTAAATATTCGTGTTAATATAAGAGTTGCAAGAATGGGTATGATTTGTGCAATTGAAGAGCCTGTAAATAATATGATTACATTCTTATAAGTATTCCTTTTTAAAATATTTTGTAAAGTTATTTTTAATTGCATCAGATGATTTTGTAAATCTTTACAGAAGTATGTGAATTAAATCAATTATTCTTTCAAACTTTCAAAATCGATTTCGTTGGTTTGGTTTTGCTCAGAGATTCTACCGTTATCGAATTTAATGGTTCGTGCAGGGAATTGTTTAACCATATTGTAATCGTGTGTTGCCATAATTACGGCTCTGCCATTATTACTAATCTCTAATAAAAGAGCCATCAGGTTTTCCGATGTTTCAGGATCAAGGTTTCCTGTAGGTTCATCAGCCAGAATAATTTCCGGATCGTTTAACAATGCACGGGCAATAACCACACGTTGTTGCTCTCCACCCGATAACTGATGAGGCATTTTGTATCCTTTATATCCTAAACTAACACGATCCAATACTTGAGCTATACGATCGTTTATTTCAGTTTTATTTTTCCAGCCTGTAGCTTTCAAAACAAATTGCAAGTTGTCATGAACACTACGGTCGCTAAGTAACTGAAAATCCTGAAATACAATTCCCAATTTTCTTCTCAGAAACGGAACTTGCTTATATTTTAATTTTTTTAAATCATAACCGGCAACTTTTCCCTCGCCATCTTTAAGAGGGATTTCAGCATTTATAGTTTTTATTAAACTCGATTTTCCTGTACCAACCTTGCCAATAAAATAAATAAACTCTCCTTTTTTAACAGTAAGGTTTACATTGTTTAATATCAGATTATCTTTCTGAAAAATCCGTGCATTTTCAAATTCTATAATTGTATCAAGTTCCATATGTTATATTATTTCTGAAAACAATAAATTGTTATAAATATTTTGTCCCCTGCTGACGCATATCCGTCTAGTTTAGAGTTGTTTTTACCATACTATTAATTGTAAATTTGCCCCAGCGGGGCTTTCTGTTTATAGCAAAAATTCATTAAAACATCAAAAAGCTCCAGAGGAGCGTTCTGATAATTAGCTATACCATTCAAATAAATATTGTTCATTATATTCAATATCAAATTTCTTAAGTAGCTCAAGATATTCATTTTTAAATGATTTACAATTGTGATGTTCCTCCTGATTTCTTATATAATTTATCACATCGGTTAATTGTGAATGGGAATAGGTAAAAGAACCGAAACCTTCCTGCCAATAAAACATACCTTTAACCCATTGTTTTTCTTTTATAAATAATGATGTTGCAGTTTTGATTTCCCTAACTAAATCGGAAATGCAAATGTTGGGTTTGAATCCGATAAATATATGTATATGGTCGGGCATGCAATTTATAGCTAATAATTTTTGTTTACGATTTTTTATAATCCCTGTTATGTATTTATGTAGTTCTTCTTTTTTTTTGTGAGGAATAATATTTTCGCGACCTTGAACTGCAAAAACAATTTGAACATACATTTGTGAATAGGTATTAGCCATATTTACAGGACGCTCCTTCGGAGCTTTAGGTTAATAATAATATACGTTTCTATAAACAGTCAGCTACTCCGTAGCAAAAATACTAAATCCTTTTTTTATCAACAAATTGAGGTTGATAATCGGACAAATATCTCCATAACCTTACAGCTATGCCTTTGACGGTGGATTTCTAAAGCAATCGGGAAGGGGGGTGGAATTATTTCAATTTAGTAATAGATATTTTATTTTTTCATCCCCCTTTACCCCCCCCCCTGCCTGCCGCAGGCAAGCTTCAAAGGGGGATAACAAATCTGCGAAATCTAAAATAAAAAACAAAACTTACAACTTATAAAGCAATCCAAAAGGTACTTCTTGAATCAAACGGATTAGTTGCGATTCATATTTTTCAAGTTTCAATTTTTTAATTATTTGCTCAGGATACTTTGTTTTAAAATGTGCAATTAACACAAACTGATCGTCGCGTAACTGAACATAATCTGAAATTTCATCAGTTCCTTTGGTTTTTAAAAAATACATATTTTGTTTTGGTTGCTTTTGGTACAAAATTAGCTAAAGATAAAATATTTTTAATAATTAACAGTTTTATGTTAATTAAAAAGCCTTTTTATAAAGGACTGTTACGTTAATTCTTGTTAAATTTATGCGAATTTCAAGCGATACTAGTTATGAGGAAAAAAACACTATCAATATTTATCTTAATTCTTCTGTTTTCAATTGAATTTAAGGCTTTTAGTCAAAAAACTATTGTTCTGACCGATGCCGACGAAATCTATAAAAACGGAATTGAACTTTTCGAAAAAGAAAAATTCGGCGCTGCACAGGAACAATTTATAAGTGCCATAAATTTATATGGTAAGAATGATATTGAATTTAAAGCAAATGCCGAATATTATTCAGCTCTTTGTGCTATTGAGCTCTTTAACGATGATGCAGAATACCTGATGTCGAAATTTATTGCCGAACATCCTGAGAACTCAAAAGTAAACTCTGCATTCTTTCATTTAGGCAAATTTCAATATCGACAAAAGAAATTTTCTAAAGCTAAATACTGGTTTGGGAAAGTAAATAAACATAAATTAAATAGCGATGAGTTTGCAGAATTTCATTTTAAGTCGGGATATAGTTTTTTTATGACCAACGATTTTGAAAAAGCGAGTGCTGCATTTTTTGAAATAAAAGATGTGAATACAAAATATACTGCCCCTGCAAACTACTACTATTCACATATTGCTTATCAGGATAAAAATTATGAAACCGCTTTAAAAGGTTTTCTTCGATTAACAGATAACGAAACATTCGCCCCGGTTGTTCCCTATTACATTGCCCAGATTTATTATTTGCAAGGTAAATTCGACGAGGTTATTAGTTATACTCCGCCATTGCTTGAATCTGCAAGTGCTAAAAGAGCTCCTGAATTAGCTAAAATACTCGGTGATTCATATTACAAAAAACAAAACTATGCAGAAGCAATAAAATATCTTGAAATTCATTCGAAAGGAGCACCCAAAGTTGATCGCAAAGATTTTTACCAACTCGGATATTCATATTACAAAACAAATCAGTATGATAGTGCTGTTGTAAATTTTGAAAAAGCTGTTGATGCAAACGATCAGCTTGCACAAAATGCTTATTTCCACTTGGCTGACTGTTACACCGTTCTTGGAGAAAAAAACAAAGCTCGTATGGCTTTTGAGTTTGCTTCTAAGCTCGATTTCGATGCCGAAATAAAAGAAGAAGCTCTGTTTAATTATGCTTTAATCACTTACGAACTCTATCATTCGCCATTTAACGAAGCTATTGATGCATTTCAACAGTTTATAAAATTATATCCAAATTCAAACAGACTCGACGATGCATATAACTTTTTAGTTATGGCTTATTTATATACGAGCAATTACAATGAAGCATTAATCTCTCTTGATAAAATAAAAGATAAAGATCAAGGGATGAAAGAAGCATACCAGAAAGTTGCATTTTACCGAGGATTGGAATTGTTTAATAACCTGCATTATTCAGATGCAATTGCTACATTCGATAAATCATTACAATATCCTGCATTCAACAAATCAATTTCGGCACAGTGTCATTACTGGAAAGCTGAAGCACTTTACCAGTTAGAAGAATATCAAAAAGCAATTGATGAATATAATAATTTCCTAGTTACACCCGGAGCATTCGATCTTAAGGAATACAACATTTCGCATTACAATCTTGGATATGCTTATTTTAAACTTAAAAACTATCCTGAAGCGATTCAGTGGTTTCGAAAGTTTACAAGTATTGCAATAACCGATTCAACTCAAACTATAGCAGATTCATACAATCGTGTTGGTGACTGTTATTTTATAAGTCGCTCGTATTGGTTGGCTTTTGATTTTTACGATAAAGCCATTGCAAATGGGAAAATGGATAAAGATTACGCATTGTTTCAACGTGGTTTTTCTTTAGGTTTACTTACACGTCCTGAGAAAAAACTTGAAACATTAGAACGTTTGTTAGCTGAACATCCACAATCGGCATATATTGATGATGCACTGTTTGAAATGGGCAAGAGTTACCTCGAACTTAAAAATGAAGACAAAGCGTTTGAAAGTTATTTGCGAATAATTAATGAGTATCAATCAAGTAGTTATGTAAAAAAATCGCTTGTTCAATTGGGATTAATTTGTTACAATAAAGAATTGAATCAGGATGCATTAAAATATTACCAACGCGTTGTGGCCGAATTTCCGGGTACTCCTGATGCAAAAAATGCTCTTACAGGTATTAAGAACATTTATGTTGATATGAATAATGTTGATGCATATTTTGCATATGTTAACAGCTTAGGCCAGTTTGCCGATATTAGCATGAACGAACAGGATTCTTTAAGCTATACTTCTGCCGAAAAGCTTTATATGAAAGGAGATTGTGCCGGAGCAAATCTGCAATTAGTTAATTATATTCAGAAATTTGGTGAAGGAAATTTTATTTTAAATGCACATTTTTATTTAGCCGATTGTTATTCACGAACAGGCGAAAATCAAAAAGCATTGAAATCATATAATTTTGTAATTGACAAACCCAAAAACACATTTACAGAACAAGCTCTTATTTCTGCTGCATCAATTAATTTTTCTGAAAAAAACTATACTGATGCAATAAATCAATATGTAAAACTTGAAGATATTGCCGAACTGAATAGCAATCTTATTGCTTCACGTGCAGGACAATTACGTTGTTATTATTTATTAAACGATAATAAAAACACAATTGTAGCAGCCGATAAAGTTCTTCATACCGAGAAGGTTTCAGATGAACTAATACGTGAATCACGCTATAAAAAGGCGAAAATGTTATATAACGATAAAAATAATGTACTTGCTCTTGACGAATTCAGAATTCTTTCGCACGATGTAAAAAGCCCTGAAGGAGCCGAAGCAAAATACCTGATCTGTGAAATCTATTTTAACGACAAACAGTATGCTGTATCAGAACATGAGATATTCGATTTTGTAGCTCAGAAAACATCACAGGAATATTGGTTAGCAAAAGCTTTTATACTGCTTTCAGATGTGTATATTCAAAAGAACGATAAATTTCAGGCAAAACATACACTTCAAAGTATTATCGATAATTACAATCCAACTACAAAAGATGAAATTATTTCAATAGCAAAAGATAAATACAACAAAATTATTGATGAAGAAAAGTATGAGCAAAGTAAAAAAGTTGGTGAAGATGTAGAAGTGAAGTTTGATGATAATTCAAATGGAAAATACGACAAGCTTTTTGATCAGCAAGCAGATACTTTAAAAGTTAATTAAAGAATTTTTAGATATGAATCGAAATAGAATAATTTATACAACAATTTGTGCACTTACAGTCATCTTTTCAGGTTCTGCATTTTCGCAGGAGCAGTTATCAAAAGAAGTGCAAGTTGTAAAACCATATGAGCCATCCATCTCCGATGCATTCAAAATTAATCGTTTGCCTCAGATTACCGATACTGTAAAACTTATTCCAAGAGTTAAATATTCATTACAACCCAAGCAACTTAACCTGGGATATTCAATTGAACCTATAAAACCTGCAAAAATGGTTGGTGAACCTTTAGTTGAGCTTTATAACAGTTATGTTACTGTTGGTATTGGAACTAAAGTTATTCCAATGGTTGAAGCATACATTAACAATCTTCGTTCTAAGGAGTACTCATATGGAGCATATTATAAACACATGTCGTCGTTTGCAAAAGTAACTCTCGATAATGATTTTCGTCAGGATGCCGGTTTTCACGATAATGATTTGAGATTTTATGGGAAAAAGTTTTTTGATAACTCAATCATTCTTGGAGATTTAGGATTGAAAAGCAATACCATGTATCATTATGGTTATGATACTTCAGTAGATACAATCCTTTTGAAAGATAATATCAAACAAAATTTTTTACTTGTTAATCTAAATGCAAATTATAAAAGCAATTACATTGATTCTACACACATAAATTATGATTTTGGATTTTCGTTAGATTATTTAAAAGATAACTTCGAAAACAATGAAACAGCATTTAAAATTAAAGGAGGTATAAATAAAATCTTTACCTCTGAAATGATCGGTGTTAATTTAAATATTGAACACTATGCTGTAAATGAAGCTATTGACTCGGCAAATAATACTGTTGTAAGTTTAAATCCGTGGGTAGGTAAATTTGGAAAAAAATTCAGGGTAAAAGCAGGAGTTAATATTTTCTCCGATAACAGGGGCGATTACTCATTTGCTTTTTATTATCCCGTGGGTAGTCTTGAATACAATGTTGCAAATAATATTTTAATTCCTTACGCCGGGGTTGATGGAAAACTTGAAATAAATAATTATCAGGGTACTACAACATTAAATCCTTTTATTGTTCCTGGATTAGGTTTAAAAAATACGGATCATAAAATTATATTGTTTGCAGGTATAAAAGGAAATTTTTCATCAACTACATTTTATAATTTCAGAGCAACCTATTCATTAATTGATAATATGCCATTTTTTGTAAACAACCTTGAACTAACCGATAGCATTGGCAATCAGTTTGATGTTGTTTATGATAATATTCAACTTATATCCTATTTTGGTGAACTATCGGTTGCTGCAAGCGAGAAATTGAATTTTCATATAAAAGCAAATTACAGAATTTACAAAATGGATAAAGAAGAAAAAGCATGGCACAAACCGGCTTTCGACTTATCATTTGCTGCTCGATACAATATTAAAAACAAAATAATTGTAAAGGCCGATGTCTTTGCGATGGGAACCCGATATGCTAAAATAGATAATACAGGCAATTTTAACGAACTGGAATCAGTAATCGATATCAATTTAGGGGCAGAGTACAGATATTCAAAAAATCTGTCGGGATTTGTCCAAATAAACAACCTACTGTCTGAAACATACTATACCTGGAATTATTATCCAACTTATGGACTTAATGTACTTTTAGGAGTTACATATTCATTTTAAAAATATTTGATTCATGTTCTAGAAAATATTATTTACAATATGGGGCTGTCTTATAAGCCCCTTTTTTAATGTCTACACTTCGGAATCCTTCGACATGCTCAGAATGACATTTCTCAGGATGACAACTCTCTCAGTGTGACATGTAGATTATTAAAGTGTTGTCATTTTGAGCCTGTCTAAAAATGAACTACTTGCATATTTTAGATACAACCCTTTTTTATTTTTTTTCTAATCAATTCACCAATTAATCTATTCAAGTTTGACCTGTGAATTAACTGTTAATAAATCAAGCTATTTTGAAATCATTTTATATTTAAAAAGTCGTACTTTTTTACTATATTTACATGTTTAAAAAATCAGATACAAATCAATTTTTAAAATATTGATATACAGGGTAGTAAAATTCTTTTCTGAAGTGGGAAAATATCAAAAAAAAATCCAGAAAAAAACAGATTCAAACTTTTATTTAAAAGGTGAAAATTTTACCCTGAATTTAGGTTTTAATAAGTATGAAAATTTAATTTAAATAAATAGCAATGAGTGATCTTTCAAAAGAAGAATTAAATGGGGCAATAGCAAAGGGTGCAGATGATTATTCTGCTGATAGTATTCAGGTACTTGAAGGTTTAGAAGCTGTTCGTAAACGTCCTGCAATGTATATTGGAGATATTAGCGAAAAAGGCTTGCATCATTTAGTATACGAAGTAGTTGATAATTCAATTGACGAAGCTTTAGCCGGACATTGTAAAAATATTGATGTTTTTATTAACGAAGACAATTCTGTTACAGTTATCGACGATGGACGAGGAATACCAGTAGATTTTCACGAAAAAGAAGGTCGTTCTGCACTCGAAGTTGTTATGACAGTTTTGCATGCAGGTGGTAAATTTAACAAAGATTCATATAAAGTTTCTGGAGGATTACATGGAGTGGGTGTATCTTGCGTTAATGCTTTGTCTAATATTCTTACAGCTGAAATTCACCTTAATGGTAAAGTATATGAACAAGTATACAAAAAAGGAAAACCACAATCTGATGTAAAAGTAATTGGAACTACTGATAAAAGAGGTACAATTATTACTTTTTTACCCGATGACACTATTTTTACTGTAACTGAGTTTCGCTATGAAATATTAGCAACCCGATTAAGAGAACTCGCTTTTCTTAACAAGAATATTGTACTTACAATTACAGATAAACGTGAAGAAGAAGAAAATGGTTCAGGCGAAAAGCATTTTAGAACAGATAAATTCTACTCAGAAAAAGGATTGAAAGAATTTGTTGATTTTCTTGATGGAGCACGAG
>MENE01000139.1:42591-54820 GCA_001769005.1 Bacteroidetes bacterium GWA2_31_9b
GACGAGGTGATTCATATTGATACAGAGAAAAACGATATCCCTGTTGAAATAGCACTTAGTTATAATACCTCATTTACTGAAAATGTACATACCTATGTAAATAATATTAATACAATAGAAGGTGGTACACATTTAGCTGGTTTTCGTAGAGGTTTAACACGTACATTAAAAACCTATGCTGAGAAATCAGGACTGTTATCAAAATTGAAATTTGATATCAATGGCGATGATTTTCGTGAAGGTTTAACTGCAGTTATCTCAGTAAAAGTTCAGGAACCACAATTCGAAGGTCAAACAAAAACAAAACTGGGTAACTCCGATGTAATGGGTGCTGTTGATCAGGCTGTAAGTGAGCAGCTTGCTAATTACCTTGAAGAAAATCCAAAAGATGCTCGAACCATTGTTCAGAAAGTAATATTGGCTGCAACAGCACGACATGCTGCACGAAAAGCTCGTGAATTGGTTCAGCGTAAAAACGTTTTATCTGGTTCAGGATTACCAGGTAAGTTATCAGATTGTTCTGAAAAAGATCCTGCACAGTGCGAATTATATTTAGTTGAGGGTGATTCTGCCGGTGGTACTGCTCAACAAGGACGTGACCGCCGTTTTCAAGCTATTATGCCTCTTCGTGGTAAAATTCTTAATGTTGAAAAGGCAATGCAACATAAAATTTACGAAAACGAAGAGATAAAAAATATGTTTACTGCTCTCGGAGTTTCGATTGGTACTGTTGAAGATTCTAAGGAACTTAATATTGAGAAAATTAGATATCACAAAGTAGTTATTATGTGCGATGCTGACGTAGATGGTAGCCATATTGAAACTTTATTAATGACTTTCTTTTTCAGATATATGACAGAATTGATTAATCGTGGATATATTTATATTGCTACTCCACCTTTATATTTGGTTAAAAAGGGTAAAGTTCAACGTTACTGCTGGTCTGATGAAGAACGAAATGCGGCTATTGAAGAATTAGGTAAAGGTAAAGATGGTTCGGTAGGAGTTCAACGATATAAAGGTCTTGGTGAAATGAACGCTGAACAACTATGGGATACAACAATGGATCCTGCACATAGAATTCTTCGTCAAGTTACTATTGACAATGCTGCTGAAGCTGACCATATTTTCTCAATGCTTATGGGCGATGAAGTACCACCACGACGAGAATTTATTGAGAAACATGCAAAATATGCACGTATCGATGTTTAAAAATTAATTAGTAATCTCTCAAAATAAAAAAGGAAGTTCATTTTGTGATCTTCCTTTTTCATTATACGGAATTTTATTAGCAAGCAATATATCTTGTAATGATTTTTTAATCAGGCACTTAATTGAATCGATAAGATGCTTTCTCTAAATCGTTCACAGTTTTAATTTTCTTAGGTGGATCAAGATATTGATCCAAAAATTTATAAATCTTTACACGAATTTCTTTTGCTTCTTTGGTATCCATCCTGTCAAACGAATGACCACCGGGAACAGCCTGGAATATTTCATATTCAAATTTCTTGCCGTCGGCTTTTAACGATTTAATAAGACTTTCAACTTCAAGTACATTTACATCATCGTCGGTTGTATTTGTATGAATCAATAATGGTGTATTTTTAAATTTTTGGGTATTCCATACAGGCGATCTTCTTCTATATTCGTTTACATCCTCATTTGCTGTTTTACCTATATGATAATCGGCAGAATATAAATCCCTATATTCATCATCGTAATAACCCATTCGTGCAATTAAATCGCTTACAGGAACTCCTGCAAATGCAACCTTATAATTTTCAGGATAATTGAAAATATTAAACAATGTAATTAAACCACCATGACTCCATCCAATGATTCCTACTTTGTTTTTATCTACAATATCGTAATTATCGATCATGTGTTGGCGACTGGCATTCACATCTTCTACTTCCAAGCCTCCGTAATCAATTCTTTCATATTGTGATTTTCCATATCCTGTACTGCCTCTGTATTCAGGAGCAACAACAATATATTGCTGTGCAATAAGTTCCCGAATAATATGAGCGTAATAAGTTGTAAAATCGGCATGTACACCTCCATGTGGTAAAACGATTAAAGGATATTTTTTTGATGGGTCGATATCTTTAGGAATAAAAATATATGTCCAGAATTTTACAGGATTACCTGCACCCATGGCTGTTGGGTTTTCTTCTTTTGCTAATGGAGGACCATAAATATAACATTTGTCAATAAAAGCTACATCACCAACTTTGTTGAACCACAGAACATCGTCGATGTTTTTTTCAATAACATCAAGTCTGTGTTGTAAATATTCAAGTTGTTTGTTTTGATTTTTTATAATCTCATCTTTATCAGATGAATTTTGAGCATAAGTAGGAGCGAAGAGAAACAACATTGAAATTGCAAAAGCATAAATTTTAAAGTTCTTCATCTTTTTATTTTTTGTTTGATTTAAAAAATTACTCATTGTTTAAATATCAATTTCTCCCTTGAAAACAAATTCTGCAGGACCTGTAAGCCAGATATCGGTAAAATGGTTATTAGAAACCTTTTTAAATCGAACATTTAATTTCCCCCCGAGTGTTTTTATATTCCATGAATTTTTGTCAGTTCCTGTTTTTAACGATGTACTTATGGCAGATGCTGTAACACCGGTTCCACACGATAATGTTTCATTTTCTACTCCACGCTCATAAGTTCTTACAAAAAGCTCATCATTTAATAGTTCTACAAAATTAATATTTGAACCATCAGGACTGAAGATACTTTTATTTCTTATTTCACGACCTTTATTGAAAACATCAAAATCAGCAATATTTTTTTCAAATACAACATAATGAGGAACGCCAGTATTTAAAAGAAAATTGTTTTCAATTATCTGAATATCTTTTACATCAACCATCTTTAATGAAATGGTATTATCATTATTAAGTGTTGCATAATGCAAACCATCAATAGCATGGAATTGAGTTTTTTCAGAAATAAGATCTAATGATTTTGCAAAAGAAACGAGGCATCGTCCACCGTTTCCGCACATAGTCGTTTCAATTCCATCAGAATTGAAATAACGCATTCCAAAATCATATTCAGAATGTTTTTCAAAATACATTAAACCATCGGCTCCAATTCCAAAATGTCGGTCGCATAAATGTTCTATTGTGCTTTTATTCAAATCAATATCACCTAAACGATTATCAAAAATGATAAAATCATTTCCTGTTCCATGATATTTATAAAAAACCTTTTTCATGTGTTTTTTTTGTAAACTTAAAAATATTTATTTTCATTTTGAATGATTAGTTAAATATTGTTAAGAATTTAGCATTTGAAAAACACAGGTATTAATTTTGACGTTAGCATATTGTTAAAATAATACGTTGAATTTTAAAATGATTTACATATGAAAACGAAAACTTTTTTCTGGAATGTTTTAATTTCAATTGGTACAGCAATAATTACTATTTTAGTTTATTCATCAATAAAAGAGAATAAAAATGAATCGGTAAATGCTCAAAGAACGAATTATAGTATAAAAGATTCAAATTCAGATACCAATTCTTATCATCAGGTAAATTTTTCTGCTTTAAACAATAACACATATACCGATTTTACTATTGCTGCCGAAAATAGTGTGAATGCTGTAGTGCATGTAACATCAAAATATAATATCGAAAGTAATTATTACAACAACCCAATTCTGGATCTTATTTTTGGTGATGGATATAGCAATCAGCCGGTTATGTCGTTTGGCTCTGGTGTAATAATTTCTGAAGACGGTTATATAGTTACAAATTATCATGTAGTTGAAAAATCGAGTGAAATTGAAGTTATATTAAACGATAAACGTTCATTTACTGCTGAAGTCATAGGTACAGATTCAAATACCGATTTAGCATTATTAAAAGTGAAAGAAACTGGATTACCATTTATTCAGTTTGGAAATTCTGATGAAGCAAAAGTAGGTGAGTGGGTTCTGGCTGTAGGAAATCCATTTAATTTAACGTCAACAGTAACTGCAGGAATTGTTAGTGCAAAAGCACGCAATATTAATATATTGAGTGGCAAACAAAATCCACTTGAATCATATATTCAAACAGATGCAGCTGTAAATAGAGGAAATAGCGGAGGAGCATTAGTAAATCTTGAAGGTAAATTAATAGGTATAAATTCAGCAATTTTATCACCATCGGGTTCTTATTCCGGATATTCTTTTGCGATTCCAGTAAATATTGTTAAAAAAGTAATTGCTGATCTTATTAAGTATGGCGAAGTACAACGAGCAGTATTGGGTGTAAGTATTGCTGATATTGACAATGAATTAGCGAATAAGCAAAATCTCGATAAAATTGAAGGAGTTTATGTAAAAGAAATTACAGAAGCTGGTGCAGCAGAAAAATCAGGTATGAAAAAAGATGATATTATTCTTAGTATTAATGAAATACCAGTTAATTCTGTGGCAGAACTAACCGAACAAATGGGAAAGTATCGCCCGGGTGAAACTGTAAGCATTATTATTAAACGAGAAAATAAAAAGAAACTTATTGATGTTGAATTACGTAATATGTATGGAAATACAAAGATTGTAACAGTTGAAGAATCTTTATCTACCCTTGGAGCTACATTACAGAAGATTGACGACAAAGACAAAAAACGTTTTGGAATTGAAAATGGGATTAAAATCGCAGAATTAAAAGAGGGGGTTTTTAAAAAATCAGGAATAAAAGAAAATTTTATTATTACTCAGGTACAAGGGCAAAAAATATATTCAATTGATGATTTTAAAAATGCTCTTAAAAACCAAAATAGTAATAATGAAGTTGAAATTGAAGGTACATATCCCGGTTCGAGATATTATTATGTTTTTCGGGTAAAGATAAATTAGTTAATTGCTATTCAATATCAGCGATTAATCTATTAAAAAATTAAAGGTTTGATATTGGTCAATATTTATCATACATTCGCAAAAAACTTACTTTTAGCCAATGAGACAATTAAAGATAACAAAGTCGATTACAAATAGGGAAAGCGCTTCTTTAGACAAATATTTACAAGAAATTGGCAAAGAAAGTTTAATTACAGTTGAAGAAGAAGTAGAATTAGCACAGAGAATTAGAAAAGGCGACAGGCAAGCACTTGAACGTTTAACAAAAGCAAATTTGCGATTTGTTGTATCTGTTGCAAAACAATATCAAAATCAGGGTTTAACTTTGCCCGATTTAATTAATGAAGGAAATTTAGGATTAATAAAAGCTGCTGAGAAATTTGACGAGACCCGTGGATTCAAATTTATTTCATATGCTGTTTGGTGGATTCGTCAATCTATACTTCAGGCATTAGCTGAGCAATCAAGAATTGTTCGTTTGCCACTTAACCAAGTTGGATCGTTAAACAGAATTAATAAAGCATTTTCGAAATTTGAACAGGAAAACGAAAGAACACCTTCACCTGACGAATTAGCCGAAAAGCTTGAATTAACAAGAGAAAAAGTAACTGATTCGTTACGTGTTTCTGGTAGGCATGTTTCTGTTGATGCTCCTTTTCAGGACGGCGAAGACAACAGCCTTATTGATGTTTTAGCAAATCATGATACTCCTGATTCAGATAATGTTTTAATAAACGAATCACTTATTAAAGAAATTGACAGGGCTCTAGCAACATTAACCGAACGTGAAAGAGATATACTCAAGTCTTTCTTTGGAATTGGTGTTCAGGAAATGACTCTGGAAGAAATTGGAGATCAATTTGACCTGACACGTGAGCGTGTTCGTCAGATAAAAGAAAAAGCTATTCGCAGACTTCGCCATACATCACGAAGCAGATTATTAAAACCTTTCTTAGGATAATCTTTAGATAAAATATTAAAAAAAATAAGCTGTTCATAAAACGAACAGCTTATTTTTTTTCTTTTAAAAGATCTTGTAAAGCAAACATCTCATCACGCAATCTTGCAGCTTCAATAAAGTTTAGCTCTTTTGCTGCTTTTTCCATCTTCATTTTAGTATTTTCAATTGCTTTATTGAGTGCTGATACATTCATGTATCTGATAACCGGATCTGCTGCGATATCAATTTTTTCAGGATCGGAATATGATCTTCCTTCTCCAACTCTTCCTAATTTTGCATTGTAATTACCCATTATTGAGCGTGAAGATTTCATAATTTGAGTAGGTGTGATACCATTTTTCATATTGTAATCCAATTGTTTTTCTCTTCGTCGAAGAGTCTCATCAATAGTCTGTTTCATTGAACGGGTAACTTTATCGGCATACATAATAACTTTGCCGTCAATGTTTCTTGCCGCACGACCCGATGTTTGGGTTAAGGAGCGCGAAGAACGTAAAAATCCTTCTTTGTCGGCATCGAGAATTGCTACCAATGCAACTTCCGGAAGATCGAGCCCCTCACGTAACAAGTTAATACCGATTAATACATCGAATACTCCATTTCTAAGCTGATCCATAATTTCAACACGTTCCAGAGTTTCAACATCAGAGTGAATGTATCTGCATTTTATTTCAAACCGGGTTAAATATTTTGTTAGCTCTTCAGCCATTCGTTTTGTAAGTGTTGTAACTAATACCCGTTGATTTTTTTCAGTTCGCAGCTGAATCTCTTCCATTAAATCATCAATCTGATTTAACGATGGTCGAACTTCTATTTCAGGATCGATTAAACCTGTTGGTCTTATAATTTGCTCAACAACAATTCCTTCGCATTTTTCAAGTTCGTAATCAGCTGGTGTAGCACTTACAAATAAAATCTGATTTACCAGATTTTCAAATTCATCAAATTTTAATGGACGGTTATCTATTGCTGCAGGAAGTCGGAAGCCATATTCAACAAGGTTTTTCTTCCGTGAGAAATCTCCACCGTACATAGCTTTTACCTGCGGCAAGGTAACGTGACTTTCATCAATTACAGTTAAGAAATCAGATGGAAAGTAATCGAGCAAGCAGAATGGTCGTGTTCCGGGTTTTCTGCCATCGAAATAACGTGAATAGTTTTCAACTCCGGGACAATAGCCCAGTTCTTTAATCATCTCCAAATCATATTCAACACGTTCTTTTATACGTTTTGCTTCATAATTTTTACCAATTGATTTGAAATACTCTATTTGTATAAAAAGATCGTCTTGTATTTCACGAATGGCTTTGTGCATTCGTTCTTTTGTAGTAACAAATATATTTGCAGGGTAAATTGTTCCTTTTGTAAGAGATTCAACTACCTTATTTGTAATAGGATTAAACGATTCAATTTCTTCAATATCATCACCAAAAAATATCACTCTATAAACCAAATCGCTGTATGCAAGATAAATATCAACAGTATCGCCATTTACCCGAAAAGTTCCAGGTTTGAAATCAATTTCGCTTCTTGAATACATGCTTTCCACAAGAGTTCTTAAAAACTTATTTCGGCTAATGGTTTGACCTTGCTCAACAACAATGGTGTTGCTATGAAAATCTTCAGGATTTCCAATTCCATAAATACATGATACTGACGAAACAACAATAACATCTTTTCTTCCTGATAGTAAGGAAGATGTAGCACTTAATCGAAGTTTTTCTATTTCCTGGTTTATCGATAAATCTTTTTCAATGTAGGTATCAGTAATTGGTAAATATGCTTCAGGTTGGTAATAATCGTAATACGAAACAAAATACTCTACGGCATTGTTTGGAAAGAACTGTTTAAACTCACCATATAATTGGGCTGCAAGTGTTTTGTTATGACTTAAAACAAGAGTAGGTTTCTGCGTTTTTTCAATCAGATTAGCTACAGTAAAAGTTTTTCCGGATCCGGTAACGCCCAAGAGTGTTTGGAACTTATCGCCACGAGCAACCCCTTCGGCCAGTTGCTTTATAGCTTCCGGCTGATCGCCCGTTGGTACATATTCCGAAACAATCTTAAAATCCATTTTTAGGGATATATTTTTTTGGTTCTTTAAACATTAAAATTAGAGAAAAAGTATCAAATAAAATATATTTGGAAAACTGGAAAATTGGAAATAGGATAATTGTGTTTTATCAATTTTCCAACAATCCATTTTCCCTTTCTTTAAAATATCAAAATCTATTTAATCTATTCTTCTATTAATTAATAAGAACTCCTATTTCTTTGTAAAAGTCACAAACACTGGATAATGATCGCTATATCCTCCGAAGTATTTTTTCCCTCCATATGTTCTGTTGGGTGATTTCTCTCCTTTATCATTCACGAATGTAATAAATTCAGGATTGAATACATTTCCCTGTTTACTTTCCGCAATAAATCCCTTGTTACTATTAATAAAAGATTGAGAAACAATAATATTATCGAGCATATTCCATTTGCCACGGAAAGCGAGAGTTCCATTTCCTGCATCGGCCAATGGAAGCATTAAATTGAAAAGGTTATTTGATTGAGAAAGATCGTTGTTTGCTTTTAAATATTCAAAAATACTTATGTTACGAGGCTCATCATTTAAATCGCCCATAATCAGAATTTTTGCTTCTTTATTTTGAGTAAGAATTTCGTCAACCTTAGTTCTGAGAATTTGTGACTGAATTACTCTGTATTTCTCGGTTTCCTTTTCGCCACCACTTCTCGATTTCCAATGATTTATAAATACATGAACAGTATCTTTTTTATTAAGTATTCCTTTAACATATAAAATATCACGTAACTTAAAGTCTGGTTTTTCAGCATATATAAATGGAATAAGTAGATGTGAAACATATTTGAACTCATCAGGTCGATAAATAAATGCTACATCAATTCCTCTTCCATCAGGACTATTTTGGTGAACGATTTGGTAATTGCCTTGTTTTAATGATGTTGTTGACACTAAATCTTCTAAAACTTTTCGGTTTTCTATCTCAGCAAAACCAACAATTTCGGGAAGTTCGTTCGTATTTATAGAGCTAATTACTTTACTTAAACTTTCAAGTTTCTTATTGTATCGTTCTGTATTCCAATTTTTCTCACTTTGAGGAAGGAATTCTTCATCGTCAATTGCCGGATCATTAATTGTATCGTATAGATTTTCCACATTATAAAATGCAGCGGTTACTGTTTTTTTATCAATTTTTTGTGAAAAAAGGCTAAATGAAATTAGAACGAAAAGTATAATGAATACTGATTTTTTCATAATAAAATTTAATTAAGTGAAAGTTTACAAATTTACTATTTATCTTATATGAAACAGGAAATATTTAAATATGTTTTACTCACATAAGGGCAAAAAACAATTTTAATAAAGGAAGCTTTATTAATTGATTAGCTTATTCAATTCCATACCAAAATCATGCTGTAAATCTTCGTGTAAGGCTGGCAATGTTTTTTTTATCAACTCAATTTGCCCATTATAAAGATTTATTAATCGAGGACTATTTTTAAAGGATGGCTTTAAATCTTTCAGTTTTGTACAAAAATAGATGAGAAGTTCAACTTCGGTTTGTTTATTCTGTGAATAGCGGATGTACTTTTTTACATGAAGTAAAATTTTACGCACGCTTTTCTTCATTAAATAATAGGTTTTCTTATTTATCTGATCGAATTGTTCATCAATTTCACTTTTTACACTTTCGACATACGAAAGTTCGTTTGATGCTTCAAATAAAAGGTAAGTTAACAATTCTTTGTTTTCCTTTTTAAATACTGCCAAACGAAGACAAAGCTCCAAAAGTTCTTTTGGTGTATGATGCTTTAATTCTTCTTTGAGTTCTTTTACCGAAACAGCTTTCATAGAAATCACAAATAAATATAATGTCAGAACTTATTTTTTTGTTCTTGAATAAACAAAGGTATCTTATTTATGAATGAGTGTTAATGATTTTTTATAAAAAAAGATTTGTTAAAAGATTGTTCACTTTAAATATTTATAAAAATCAAAAAATGAAAGTAGTATTTTAAAATCAAGCTTTAATAATTGCTATTTTGAATTAATTATCCAATGATGCAGAGCTTTCCAAGCTTCTAATTATTTGTTATTTACATTTTTGTTTATTGTTAAATAAAGTATATATTTCTTGGATTAAAATTATGGAATGAAATCTTTGTTAACTATTGGATTTTTTGGATTATTTAATAGTAATTTACTTTGGCTAAGTTCTGGTTTATTCTACTTATTTGGATTAATAATCATATTATCTTCCTTTTTACTTATACTGAGAATTTATTATCGAAGAATATTGAAGGGAAAGTATAATCTTGAAAATATTATTCAACAAAGAACTACTGAAATCTTAGATCAAAAAGCAAAACTTGAATCGCAAGCGAAACTGCTTGATTTTAAAAATAAGAAATTACTTCAACTTTCAATCGTTGCCCGTAAAACTGATAATCCGGTAATTATAGTTAATACAAAAGGTGAAGTTGACTGGGTAAACGAGTGCTTTTATAAATACTTTGATTTTAAAGATAAAAGGTTTTTCAAAAAAAAAATAAGTGATTTGTTTGTTAATTCTGAAATTGATAAAGAAATTACGAACTGCTTAATAAATAAAAAACCAATTTCTTATTCCGAAAAGTTTGATACAAAAAACAATGGAGAAGTATGGTTTCAAATTACAATTTCACCTGTTCTTGATAAAGAAAATAGTGTAATAAGTATTATAATTATTTGCTCAGACATAACAAATATATTAGAATTAAATAAAGTTCGTGATTTGATTACATCGGTAATAACACACGATTTAAAATCGCCACTCCTGGGATTTTCTATGTTTTCAAAAACATTAGCTCAAAATTTTGATCTATATAAGAAACATCAAATTCAAGAGGGATTATATACAATGCACAATCATGCTTCTTCAATTTACAACTTACTTGAAAACTTGACTGATTGGTTCAAGTCGCAAAGAGGAACTACTTCCTTTTTACCAATAAATATGGATCTATCTGTAACCATAAGTGAAGTGTTCTCTTTATTTGAACATCAGGCAATTTCTAAAGAAATTAGTTTGGTGAATAATATTCCTCCAGTTACAATTGTTTATGCTGATGAAAATATGGTGCGAACGATACTTCGAAATCTTATTTCAAATGCAATTAAATTCTCTGACAAAGGAAGCATAATTGTTTCTACAAAAAAAAATGGTTTTGAACATGAAATTTCTGTTTCTGATGATGGAAATGATATTAATAGTAATACTAAATCAAAATTATTTAATTTAAAAGATAACGAAGGATTTGGGTTATTAATCTGCAATGAATTTGTTAGTAAAAATGGAGGTAAAATCTGGATAGATGAAAGTGAAAAAAGAACTACAATTAAATTTACATTACCCTATAACTAAAAAAAATGACTAAAAAAAGAATTTGTATTACCGATGACTCTGAAATGTTTTCTCATGGAGTAAAAAGCATACTCGAGGTTACAAATAAATATGAGATATTTACTACATCATCAAGTCATGAACTTTTTAATTTTTTAAACAATTGTAGTAATCTTCCACATGTTTTACTACTTGACATAAAATTAAAAAAATCAAATTCCTTGAATGGTATTGAGATTGCATGTGAAATAAAACAAAAATTTCCATCAATAAAAATTATAATATTAACTTCATATGATGAGAAAGAAATTCTTAAAAATTCTTTAGATTCGGGTGTAGATGGTTTTCTTCCAAAAGAAGCAGTAGCAGAAGAATTGATAGAAGCTATTGAAACAGTATTATTAAACCAAAACTATTTAGGAAAAACTATTCCATTTCAGGCAATAAGTTATGCTTTCAATAAGCAATCAAAAAAAATAGGAATACTAACTAAAACCGAAGAAAAGGTTTTTTTAATGATTTGCAAAGGATACTTAAATCAACAAATTTCTGAAAGCTTAAATATTTGCATTCATACTGTTGAAACTCATCGAAGTAATATTAAAAATAAATTAGCTATTAAAAATGATGTAGATTATTTGAAAATCGCAATTGAAGAAAATATTGAAGAGGTTATGAAGTTTTATAAGATTCAGAAGCAATAGTTTTAATTATTTAATATTTATAATTTTTCTTGATATTATTCCTGCTCCATCAGAACCTAAAAAAGGTATTAGACCTATATTAATTTCATCAGCAAGTTTTTTTAAATCATTTTCGGAAAGTGATTCTTCGTTTTTACCTAGCTTGTATGATTGAAACTTTAAAACACTTCTTGCCATGCTATCCCCAAATAAAGGAACAAGTAATAAGAAAATCTGTTGAGCATATTTATTTGAATAGTTTATCATGACTCTTCCAATTCTTTTAAATAATCAAGCATTT
>MENE01000139.1:54882-55252 GCA_001769005.1 Bacteroidetes bacterium GWA2_31_9b
AAATTAAATATTCCATATAAATCTTGCCAATTTAAATAAGAGTATAGTAGATCAGCTAAAGTAAAACTTATAAAACTTAATGAAATATATTTCCAGGGTTTTGAAATAAAACCTTTGCCAAATAAACTAGTAATGTAAATTAAAATAAATGTAGGGTAAATCAATAAAATATCTGCAATAGGATACAACAGATAAAAAAACTTAGCAAGTAAATTAGTTTCGGGATCTATTATAATAGGATTTAGTAAAAAGTGAATTGAAACGTAAAGAATAACTGCAAAAAAGACAGAGATTGTAATAAATACCCATTTTTTCCCTAAAAGTAAGCTGCCTTTTTTATAACCCAATATCATAATTATTAAACCAACAA
>MENE01000140.1:0-10842 GCA_001769005.1 Bacteroidetes bacterium GWA2_31_9b
TGTTGTTGCTGAATTCCTTGTAGCAAAAAGCATAACAAATTACTTGGTTGAAATTGGTGGCGAAGTAAGAACAATGGGCTTAAACCCTAAATCTGAAGCTTGGAAAATTGGAATTGATAAACCGATAGATAATAACAATTCACCTGGTGAAAACCTGCAGGCAATTATTCATTTAAATAACAGATCCCTTGCAACATCGGGAAATTACAGAAAATTTTATGAAAAAGATGGTGTTAAATATTCACATACGATAGACCCAAAAACCGGTTACCCTGTAAATCATTCTTTACTCAGTGCCACAGTAATTGCAAATGATTGCATGACCGCCGATGCATTTGCCACTGCATTTATGGTTTTAGGACTTGATAAAAGTATTGAATTAATTGACCAACATCCTGAACTTGAAGCATATTTTATTTATAGTGACAAAGAAGGAGTTTTTAAAGTAAAATCTACTTCTGGCATTGAGGATATTATTGAAGAAGTTGAATAATATTATCATAATTTAAACCTAAAATGATTTCTATTGTCTTAATAAAACAATTTTGTAATTCTGATTTTAGATATATCTTTATCGCGTGATAAAAAATAAAGCAATCATATTGGCTCCTTTACTTTTTGCTTGGACAATCGTCTTTGCCCATAGTATTTTTCCACACAACCATCACAACGAGTCAGCATCTGAGTGTAAACATTCTCATTCATCTGATTCTCACGATCAACATACAGCAGTTTTTTTAGAGCATCATCATTCGTCAGAAACACATGATCATTGCCATTTTAATATAAATACAACACTTGCAAAGCTTGTTGATTCGCCCGATGCATTTTTAAATTTTCACAATTATACAAACTTACCCGTTTTAACTCAGATACAACCATTACACATTAACAATAATGAGTTATTACTAAAACACATTTATTTTGAATCTATAAGTCATCGCGGTCCTCCATCATTTTCATAATCCTCTTTTACTACATTTTAAATCATTTGATACCATTCGGGTATCACAATAATCATTTATTTAATTTTTAATACTAATAATTATGAAAAACATTTTATATACAATCGTTATATCCGTATTTATTTTATTTGCATTTTCATGTGGAAATAAAACAAATCAGCAATCTGAAACTCATGCACATGAAGATGGAACTGTTCACGAAGGTGCTACACATAATGAAACCAACGAATCTAAACCAGAACAGGAAAGTTTCGAAGTAGAATCAGACAGTTTGGAAACTCATTCGCACGATGATCACGGACACAATCATGATCACGATCACGACCATCAACATTAATACCTTAAAATCATTTTAATAACAAGTCGCCAGCTAAATTTATTTTAGTTGGTTGACTTGTTAATACTAATTTTAAATATACCATAATGAAAAAAATTATATGGATAGTTGCTGCTATATGCATTACTTTACTATATGGATGCAGTGGGAATTCCGTAAGCAATGAGAAAGATGAACATGCACACGAAAATGTTGTGCTACAGATTACAGAATATAGTAAAGATTTTGAGCTATATGCAGAAGCTAATCCTTTTGTAGTTGGTCAGGCTTGTAATATTCTTACACATTTTACTTTTTTAAAGAATTTTAAACCGCTTGAAAATGGTAGTATTACAGCAAGTTTAATTGTTGGAACAAAAGGTATTCGCCAAACAATCAAAGAACCTACAAAACAAGGAATTTATAGTTTTGACATAAAACCTGAAATTGCTGGAACAGGTAAAATTATTTTTGATATAAAAAACGAAGAAGGTAATTTTCAGATTATTGTTCCTCAAATTACTGTTTATGCGCAAGAAGAAGAGGCTCATGAAGCAGCTGAAAAATCTGTAATTTCAAAAACGAATACAACTGTATTTACAAAAGAACAATCGTGGAAAATTGATTATACAACAGAACTTCCAATTAATGAGCCATTTGGACAAGTTATTAAAACTACAGCACTTGTTCAATCAGCTCAAGGAGATGAGATTATTGTTTCAGCAAAAACAAATGGAATTGTAGTTCTATCTACTGAAAATATATTAGAAGGAACGAATGTTTCAAGTGGTCAAATTTTATGTGCTATTTCTGGAAACGAATTAGCTAATGATAATTCGTCGGTGCAATTTGCAGAAGCTAAAAACAATTTTGAAAAAGCAAAAGCAGATTATGAAAGACTCCAAGAGCTTGCAAAAGATAAAATTGTTTCTGAAAAAGAGTTGCTCAGTGCAAAAAATCAATACGAAAATGCTAAAGTAAATTTCAACAATCTGAATAAAAATTTCAGTATTTCCGGACAAAAAGTTTCCAGTCCTGCACCTGGTTTTATAAAGCAATTATTTGTTCAAAACGGACAATATGTTGAAGCTGGTAATCCTATTGCTATTATTTCACAAAACAAAACACTTTTATTAATTGCCGAAGTTCAACAGAAATATGCATCCATATTGAGAACTGTTAATTCAGCAAATATTCACACTATAAATAATAATCAAACATACTCATTCGAGCAATTGAATGGTAAGGTCTTATCATACGGAAAAAGTACTAATAACAACAATTACTTAATACCTGTAAATCTTCAGATTGAAAATAAAGGCAGCTTTGTTTCCGGGGAATTTGTAGAAATCTATTTAAAAACTATTGGCAACATACATGCTCTTACTATTCCAAACTCTGCATTATTGGAAGAGCAGGGAAACAAATTTGTTTATGTTCAAGTAACACCAGAACTTTTTGAAAAAAGGGAAGTGAAAACTGGAGGTACAGATGGTATAAAAACAGAAATCCTGAACGGAATATCCACCAATGAACGAATTGTAACCAAAGGTGCTATACTTATAAAACTTGCTCAGTCATCAGGTGCTTTAGATGCTCATTCAGGTCATGTACACTAATAATGTTAATCCATGTTAAATAATATTATAAAATTCTCACTGAACAATAAGTACCTTATATTACTTTGTTCAGTCTTATTAGTGGTTTTCGGAATGAGAACTGCTTCAAATATGGACGTAGATGTATTTCCTGATCTTACAGCGCCAACAGTAGTTGTAATGACTGATGCTCACGGAATGGCTTCGGAAGAAGTTGAGCGATTGGTTACTTTTCCTATTGAAACAGCAGTAAATGGGGCTACTGATGTTCGCAGAGTAAGATCTTCATCGTCTCAGGGCTTTTCATTTGTTTGGGTTGAATTTGATTGGGGAACTGATATTTTTAAAGCCAGACAAATTGTAAGTGAAAAGCTAATTAGTGTTTCTACTCAAATGCCTTTAGGAATCGGACAACCAGTACTAGCTCCTCAATCAAGTGTTATGGGTGAAATATTTTTTATTGGAATGCAGGCCGATAGCACAAGCATGATGGAATTACGAACTATTGCAGAATGGAATGTAAAACCGTTGATTCTTGCTACAGGAGGGGTTTCACAAGTTACTATTATTGGTGGCGATTATAAACAGTATCAGGTTTTGGCAAATCCCCATAAAATGAAATATTATCATGTTTCGATGACTGAATTAGCTGATATCTGCAAAGGAATTAGTCAAAACTCAACAGGTGGCGTTGTTAGAGAATATGGCAACGAATATGTAGTACGAGGTATCGCTAGAACTTCAGATTTAGAAGATATTGGTAATTCGTATATTAAATCGATTAACAATAAACCAGTAAGAATTAATGATGTAGCAGAAGTTGTAATTGGAAGTGCTCCAAAGATGGGTTATGCATCAGAAAATGCAAAACCAGCAATTATTATTTCTATCTCTAAACAACCAAATGCAAATACAATTGATGTTACACAACGCATTGAGGAAAATCTTTCTGTTTTGCATAAAACTTTCCCTCCTGATGTAAAATTAGATACAAAAATTTTCCGTCAGGCTGATTTTATTGAAACATCGGT
Organism: Bacteroidetes bacterium GWA2_31_9b; assembly: GCA_001769005.1. Lineage (GTDB taxonomy): Bacteria > Bacteroidota > Bacteroidia > Bacteroidales > UBA12077 > UBA12077. The sequence goes on from MENE01000140.1 coordinate 3,911, forward strand.
TAGTAATGTTCAAAATGCATTACTGGAAGGTGGAATTTTTGTAATTATCATCTTATTTGTTTTTCTGGGAAGTTTCCGAACTACAATTATATCACTTATAGCAATTCCATTGTCGTTACTTGGTGCAATTATGGTTATGAAATTGTTGGGAATAACAATTAATACAATGAGTTTGGGAGGTATGGCTATTGCAATTGGTTCATTGGTCGACGATGCCATAATTGATGTTGAAAATGTGTACAAACGGCTTCGGCAGAATAGGCAAAAACCACTAGAACAAAGACAATCGTCTTTTAATGTAATATTTGAAGCATCAAAAGAAATAAGAGCATCAATTCTGAATGCAACATTAATAATTATGGTAGCTTTCTTACCACTTTTTTTCCTTTCAGGGATGGAAGGAAGAATGTTACAACCTCTTGGGATTTCATTTGTAGTTTCATTATTTGTATCGCTCGTTGTTGCAATGACTCTTACTCCATTAATGTGTAAAATGATGCTTACAAATGATAAATATCTTGCCAAAAACGAAAACGAAAAATGGTTGGTACGTAAGCTGTCTTTTTACTATGAAAAATCACTTTCGTGGACATTAAAATACAAAAAAACAGTAATTTTTTCGACACTTGGTTTATTTATAATTTCACTAGTTGCATTTTCAACCTTAGGACGTAGCTTTTTACCAGAATTTAATGAAGGATCGTTAACATTATCGGTTATTACAAAACCAGGTGTATCTCTGGAAGAAAGTAATCGTTTAGGTAATCTTGTAGAAACAGAGATGTTATTAATTCCCGAAATATCAAGTACTGCCAGAAGAACAGGGAGAGGCGAATTAGATGAACACTCGCAAACAACAAATAGTGCTGAAATAGATATTAATTTCATGCTTAAAGAACGTAGTCAACAAGAGTTTTTAGCAGATGTTCGAAAAACATTGTCACGAATCCCGGGTATTGCTTTCACTGTTGGCCAACCCCTAGGGCACAGAATTGACCATATGTTATCAGGTACACGTGCTAATATTGCTATAAAACTATTTGGTAACGACCTGAACAAGATGTTCTCTGTCGGAAATCAAATAAAAAGTTCTATTTTAGATATTGAAGGATTAGTTGATGTGAATGTGGACCAACAAGTTGAAATACCTCAAATTCAGATTCGTGCAAATCGCAATATGATGGCTCAATATGGAATTACCATTGAACAGTTCAACGAGTTCATTGATGTTTCTTTTGGTGGAGAAAAACTTTCTGACATATACGAAGGTCAACGAAGTTTTGATTTAGTGTTGAGATTAAACAAGGATTATACAGAAACAATCGAAGGTATTCGTTCAGCATTAATTGATACATACGATGGTAAAAAAGTTCCATTGGAACAAGTTGCTGAAATTGTTTCTGTTTCCGGTCCAAGTTCAATAAGCAGAGAAAATGTGCAACGAAAAATTGTAATTTCAGCCAATGTTGCAGAACGAGATTTAAGAAGTGTGGTTAAGGATATCCAAAAAAATATTAATGAAAAAATAATCTTGCCCGAAGGTTACCGAGTTGAGTATGGTGGTCAGTTCGAAAGCGAAGCAAAAGCATCACGAACGCTTATGCTTACTTCAATTATTGCAATACTTATTATCTTTCTTTTGTTATTTCAGGAATTTAAAAATTTCAAATTAGCAGGTATCATTTTGTTAAATTTACCACTAGCATTAATTGGTGGCGTATTTTCAATCTGGTTTACTTCAGGTATTTTAAGTATTCCTGCAATTATTGGTTTCATAACACTTTTCGGAATTGCTACTCGTAATGGAATTCTACTTATTTCTAATTATCAGAAATTACAAAAACAGGGTGTTTCGCTCTATGAAACAGTAACAAAAGGTTCATCTGACCGATTAAATGCAATATTGATGACTGCTCTAACAGCAGCTCTTGCATTAATTCCGTTGGCACTTAGAGGCGATTTGTCGGGAAATGAAATTCAAAGTCCGATGGCTAAAGTTATTTTGGGTGGTTTACTAACCTCAACTTTATTAAATATTTACATCGTTCCAATAGTTTATAGTATTTTAAATAATCGAGGAATCATAAAATCTAAAAAAATATGATACGATTTATTATTAAAGTAATTCTCACTTCTGTATTGATAGTAACAATTTCGGAAGTTGGCAAACGCAATTCAATAATGGCTGCTGTTTATGCATCGTTGCCATTAACAACCTTGCTTGCTATAGTGTGGCTATATCTTGATACTAAAGACATACATAAAGTTTCATCACTTTCATGGAACGTTCTTATTGCTGTTGTTCCAAGTTTTGTTTTTCTAATTTCATTGCCATTACTCATTAAGTATGGTTTTAGTTTTTGGATTTCGTTATCGATTTCAATCATACTAACTGTAATTGCATATGTGATATATGTTACGATTCTAAAACATTATGGCATCAACCTATTTTAAAATGTATTAAAAAATGGAAAAATTTAAGATAATACTGATTTTAATTTTCACACTTCTTGTAAGTGAAATTAAATCACAATCCTTCGATGATGTTTTAAAAACCATTGAAGTTAACAATAAGGAAATACAAGCAAACCAAAAACTAATCGAAAGTAAAAGCTATCAATATAAAAACATGGTTTTACCCGATGGACCAGATTTTTCTTACGGGTTTTTCGCTGATAATTCATCAACCCCGGGTTCAAAAGAAACATTTGAAATAAGTCAATCGTTTCAGATGCCTTGCTTTTACAAGAATCAATCTGCTTTATCAAAGTTAATGACTGAGCAGGAAAAATTGAGTTTCCAGCAAATAAGACAATCTGTAATTTCTGAAGCCAAAATGTTGCTTATTGAATCGGTTTACCTAACTAAAATGAGTTTTTTATTACAGGCAAGATTGGTGGATGCTGAAAATCTGATGCAAGCATTTTCAAAAAGACTAGAAACCGGTGATGTAAATATTCTCGAAGTAAATAAATCGAAACTTTATTTGCTCCAAGTTCAAAATCAACTTAAAACAGTTCAAAATGATTTAAGTGCTGTAAGGAAAAGGTTGGTTTATTTTAATGGAGGGCAGGAATTAAATGTAATTATAGCTGATTATCCACAATCAGAACCTTTTTCAGTAGAAACTATTCTTGCAGAAAAACAAAATAACGACCCTGAAATTCTCTATGCTATTAAACAATCAGAAACATCATCCAAAGCAGTTAAAGTAACAAAGAATCTTCAATTACCGAAATTCAGCTTAGGCTATGCAGGAGAAACTGTAGCTGACGAAAAATTCAGAGGTTTTGTAGTAGGTATGTCGGTTCCTCTTTGGTCTAGTAATTCTGCAATTAAAAAAGCGAAGTTTGAGTCTGAGTATACTGGTTTAATAAGCCAATTAACACAATCCAAAGTAGAATCAGAAACAAAATTGCAGGTTGAAAAAACCCAATCTTTAAAAGAAAGCCTTGATAATTATTCAATGGTATTGGAAAATGTAAATAATATCGATTTATTAAAAAAATCATTGGATTTAGGCGAGATCTCTGCTATCGAATACTTTTTGGAGATAAGCTATTTTTATGAAACTTATGATAATTACCTTTTGGTTGAAAAAGAATACCAACAATCAATTGCTGAATTGTTAAGGTATAAACTTTAGCAATGAGAATAAGCATATCTATAAAAGAGTTAAAACAAAAGCTGCTCAATATTGAGCAGCTTTTTCTAAATATATAAGTTGAATTATAGTTTTAATGTTGAAAATTTTCAACCACTTTTGGATCATGTTTATATTTAAATACGATTGCAAAAATTACAGCAACAATAAGTGAATACCCTGCAAATGCCAACCAAATTCCTTTCCAGTCGTATTGAATAGCATCCTGAGCAACATTAGGGTATTTGTAATATTTATCGATAACATATCCACTAACCCTACTACCAAGAAAAGCACCAAATCCGTTTGTCATCATCATAAAAAGACCCTGCGCACTTGCACGAATACCTCTTTCACTTTGCGACTCAACATATAATGAACCGGAGATGTTGAAAAAGTCAAATGCCATACCGTAAATAATACACGACAATATAATCATCCAAAGACCTCCGGCAGGATCACCATAAGCAAAAAGTGCGAATCTCAATACCCATGCAAACATACTCATAAGCATTACTTTCTTTATTCCGAACTTTCGTAAAAAGAATGGTATTGTTAAAATAAATAGTGTCTCGGAAATTTGTGAAATCGACATGATAATTGCTGGAAATTTAACAGCTAATAAATCTTTAAAAATATCAAGTTTTGCAAAATCATGTAAAAAAGTATCACCATATGCGTTTGTTAATTGTAAAGAAGCTCCAAGTAGCATTGCAAAAATAAAGAAAACTGCCATTCGGGCATTTTTAAATAGTTTAAATGCATTTAAACCAAGAGCATTAACAAATGATTTTTTAGTTGTTCCACCAAGAGGTTCGCACTTAGGTAATGTAAAAGCATAAATACCTAAAAATAAAGAAGCAGCCGATGCTACATAAAACTGCATAGCTGATGTTTCGAAATTTGCAAGACTAACAATCCATAAAGCAGCAATAAATCCTATAGTTCCCCAAACTCTTATTGGTGGATATTCTTTTACAATATCAAGATTTGATTTATTTAACGATGAATATGCAACTGTAATAGATAGCGAAATAGTTGGCATATAAAACATCATATTTACAAGCATGATCCAGAACATGGTACTCGGATCATTTACTAATGGAACAAGAAAAAGAATAACCGCAGCTATAATATGAAAAGAGCCATAAAGTTTTTCAGCGTTAATCCATCTGTCGGCAATTATACCGGCTATTGCAGGCATAAATAATGAAGCTATTCCCATAGTTGAAAAAATTGCTCCGAATTCGGTACCCGACCATTGTTTAGTCTGAAACCAATATGCGCCAATCGTTAAAAGCCATGATCCCCAGATAAAAAACTGGAAAAAATTCATTAAAATAAGTCGATTTTTAATATTCATTATATTTTTCATGTTGGTTTATTTTCTTAAAATTTTCAAACGATTGTAAAAATAGTAAGAAAAACATATTCGAAAAGGAAAAAACATAATATTTAACTAATTGGAATATAATTCTAAATTGACAAAAGAAAAACGCTAAAATAATTATATTATTCTAGCGTTAGCTATTACTTTATCACATAAATCTAAAATGTAAATTGTTTATTCAACATCACAACTATTCGCACTTCCACAACCACAACTAAATTCCTTATTTCCTGGTTTATCTAAGCTACAACATGACCCTCCTTTTAATGTATCTTTTTTTCCTAACATTAAAGGGAATGCAAAAGCTAACAATGCAATAAAAACAACAACAATACTTATTATAATTAATTTTAAAACTGCCATGATAATTGTTTTTATATAATACAATTGCTTTATTGTTTAGTTCAAAAAAACCTTAAAAAACAACATCTTATTAAATCACTTGTATTTATTCTTGTTTTATTCATTTTGGTTCCGTGTTGGCTTTGGGCATGAAAAAATTTTTGAAGAAGAAGCAAACGTTGATTACAATCTGAGATTAAAGTATTCAAAATATAAGTTTAACGTTTTGCATATCGATTTAGGTTACAAACTAATTACTAACTGAAGTTTTAATTTTTCTAATGGATGATCGCTAGCAGTTTCAATAATTGCTGAATCGCTTTATTATTACGAATCAAATGTTGATGAAATTTTTATTATGAACCATGAGAAACTCAAGTTTTTCTTCTTTTTCAAATGACATTAGGAAAACATTTAGGTAAATTTAATTATTTGACATTTTTTTAATTCCAGATTATCTTTGATTTTCAATCGAACGAAACCATAATTCAAATATTATGAATTAAAAACCTGATATTTCTCCTTTTTTTTCGAAGAAAAAAGTTCTAATTATGCAGAATCAAATTATAAAGATTGTTTTATAAACCTATAAATAATTAAAAACATGTTTAATAAATTTATTGCATCCATTCTTCCATACTTCCCAAAAAGTTTCGTATGGTTGTTTTCAAAACGATATATTGCCGGTAAAACCGTAGAAGATGCTATTAAAGCTTCAAAAGAGTTAAATAGTCAGGGTATTATGGTAACTATTGACATTTTAGGCGAGTTTATCAAGAATCTTAGCGAAGCTGAAACCAATAAAAAAGAATACATTGAGCTAATCGAACGGGTCGAAAAAGAAAAAATCAATGGAAACTACTCTGTAAAACCAACTATGTTTGGTTTATTATTAGACAAAGAAGTTTGTTACCAGCACATTCGTGAAGTAGTTGCTGTTGCAGCAAAACACAACAACTTTATTCGAATCGATATGGAAGATTCTCCTTGTACCGATATGGAAATTGAGATTTATCGCAGGCTTAAAGCAGAATTTCCAAATCACGTTGGATTAGTTTTTCAGGCTTATATGAAAAGAACACTTGCTGATATACAAAATCTTATGGAAGTTCACACTCCAGAAGTGCCACTAAACTTTAGATTATGTAAAGGTATTTATGTTGAACCTTCAAAAATTGCTTACAAAGCTTACGAAGAAATAAACCAACATTTTATCGAAGATATTGATTTCTGCTTAAAAAATGGTATTTATCCTGGTATTGCAACACATGACAAACCAGTAGTTGAAGGTGCGTTAAAAATTATTGAAAAATACAATGTACCAAAAGAGAAATACGAATTCCAGATGCTTTATGGTGTTACTCCTGAATTACGTAAATCGATTATTGAAAAAGGACACCGCATGAGAGTATATGTTCCATTTGGCGAACAATGGTTCGGATATTCAACACGTCGTTTAAAAGAAAATCCTAAAATGGCTTGGCTTATTATTAAAGCAATTTTTGTAAGAGGATAAAAATCTTTTCAATTAATATAAAAGGCACGATTCGAAAGATA
>MENE01000140.1:10894-30185 GCA_001769005.1 Bacteroidetes bacterium GWA2_31_9b
ATTTACTTATTATCAAAAATGAAAAATGGTATAATTAATAATAATACAGTAATTTTAGTTTAACATTTAATTAACATGAATTAATCAATTTTGCACCGGAATCAAATTAAACAACTTTAAATTTTTACTCTATGCGAAAATTATTTTCATTAGCAACTGCTTTTACTTTATCAGCATTTTCATTAATGGCACAAGAAACAACCGAAGAGTTTAAACCAAGCGGCAAACCGATTGTTACAATTTTCAGTAATGCACACTCAACTTTTGTAGATGAAACCAATACATCAGCTTTTGAAATTCAACGAGCTCAATTTGGATACGAATATTTGTACACAAAAAACTTTTCTGGTACAATAATATTTGATGTTTGTGATCCTAATTCTGGAGAACTCGAAATGGATGCTTTTCTCAGAGCCGCTGCTTTAACATATAAAACCGACAAATTACTTGTTAATTTTGGTATGATTGGATTATATGAATTTAAATATCAGGAGAAACAATGGGGTTACAGATATATTATGAAATCATTTCAGGATGAATATAAGTTTGGTTCAACTGCTGATTTAGGATTAACAATAGAATATAAATTTGCCGATTTTATTAGTGCTGATGTTGCTATTGTAAATGGTGAAGGATATAAAAAAGTTCAGTCAGATGATACGTATAAAGGTGCTATGGGTATTACTGTTACTCCCTTAAAGAACCTTGATTTTAGAGCTTATTATAGTTTAATGAAAACAGATACATCACAACAATCATTCGCTTTCTTTGCAGGATATAAGTCAGAAAGATTTAGAGTTGGTGGGGAGTACAACATACAAAAGAATCATGATCTTATCAATAATCAAGATTATTCAGGTATATCAATGTATTCTTCAGTTTCAATAAGCAAAAAAATTAGCATTTTTGGCCGATTCGATCATCTCACTTCTACAAATAAACTTAATGAAGATGGAGATACCTGGAATTATAAAAAAAATGGTGAAGCATATATTATTGGTTTTGAATATGCCCCAATAAAAGGTGTAAAATTTTCTCCAAACTTCCGCGGATGGAAACCTGCTGATGATACAAAAGGTTTTATATCAAGTATTTATTTGAATTGTGAAATAAAATTTTAAAACATAAAACAGACTAAAATGAAAAAAATTATTATTCTTTTGATCTCTGTTGCTGTATTTGCATCATGTGGTCAACAAAAATCAGAATCATCGGGCGATGATTCAAAAAAAGTAACACTAACAGCAGCTGGAGCAACATTCCCAATGCCATTCTACAATCTGGCTTTTAAAAAATATACAGAAGAAAGTGGATTGCTATTAACCTATGGTGGAATTGGTTCAGGTGGAGGTATCCGTAGCTTAAAAGATAAGGTTGTAGATTTTGGAGCAACCGATGCTTATTTGTCAGATGCTGAATTAGCCGAAATTCCTTTAAAAGTAGTACATATACCTACATGTATTGGTGCAGTAGTTATTGCATACAATCTTCCTGGTGTTGCTGAATTAAAACTATCAGACAAACTTCTTGAAGGAATATTTATGGGTGAAATTACTAAATGGAACGACGAAAAAATTACAAAAGAAAATCCTACAGTAAAACTTCCTGACATAAATATAACTGTTGTTTATCGTTCCGATGGTAGTGGTACAACTCATATTTTCAGCGATTACATGACAAAAATAAGTAAAATATGGGCCGAAAAAGTTGGAATAGGAAAATCTCTAAACTGGCCTGTGGGAATTGGAGCTAAAGGCAATCCTGGTGTTGCAGGAACAATATCTCAATCAGTAGGTTCTATTGGTTATATCGGTTCTGAATATGCTTTTGCTCAAAATATAAGTTATGCATTGGTACAAAACATGTCTGGCAATTATGTTAAACCAACAAACGAATCAATTAGTGCATCAGCTAAAGGCGAAATTCCTTCTGATACCAGAGTTATGATAACTAACTCTTCTGAACCAGATGCTTACCCTATTAGCGGTTTTACATGGATTATTTTTTACCGCGAACAAGCTTATGATGGCCGTACAATGGCTCAGGCAACTGAAACAATTAAATTTCTTGAATGGTTAATTGGGCCAGATGCACAGGCAATTGCTGAAAGTGTTCATTATGCTCCACTTCCTGCAAAAGCTGTTGAACTTTCAAAAGAAACACTTAAATCAATTACTTTCGAAGGAAAACCAGTGCTTAAATAAGTTTTAAGAAAATAAATGAAAAGCGAAAAAATTACTAAATATGTTTTATTTGCTGTATCATTAATAATACTATTGATATTTGCAGGTATGGTTTTCTCTCTTGCCGGAGGAGCCATGCCTGTTTTTAAAGAATATGGATTAAAATTTATTATATCTGCCGATTGGAATCCTACAACTGGAAGAGAATCCTATGGAGCATTGCCTTTTATTATTGGCACTTTAATAACTTCATTATTAGCTCTTCTAATATGTTTCCCCTTATCCTTTTCAACATCACTTTTTATTGCCGAATTTTATCATAAAACCCGTGTTGCTTCTGTTCTGGGAACTATTGTTGATCTTTTAGCCGGAATTCCTTCGATTGTTTATGGTTTGTGGGGATTTTATACTTTACGTCCTGTAATTATTGCATTAGGTTTAAGCGATCAGGGATTTGGAATTTTTACATCATCCATTATTCTAGCTATTATGATTATTCCTTATGCAACATCACTTAGCAACGAAATAATTACGATGGTTCCAACTGAATTAAAAGAAGCTGCATATTCGTTGGGTGCAACACGTTTTGAAGTAATTTTTAATGTTATTATTCCAAATGCCCGTTCGGGTATAGTTGCAAGTTATATTCTTGCACTTGGTCGTGCTTTGGGTGAAACAATGGCAGTTACCATGCTAATTGGAAACGCTAACATTATTCCTGATGGCCTTTTTAGCACAGGAAACACTATGGCCAGCTTAATTGCCAATCAGTTTGGCGAAGCCGATGGATTAAAACTAAGCGCATTAATTGCAATTGGATTATTACTGTTCCTTATTACGGCTATTGTGAATGCATTAGGAAAATATATTATAAGAAAATTTTCATAACACTATCTTGAAAAAATGAATTTAGGTTCAGACATAGCATATATTGATACTTTTCATCGACGAAAAGTACGTAACACTATTTTCAAGATAATTGTTATTGTTTTATCTGTTATTACCACATCTCCAATCATTTTAATTCTCTCGAAACTTATCATTGAAGGGGTTGGACAAATCAATCTTGATTTTTTTACTCAACTTGCACCTGATACTTTTCAGGCTATGTCGGCCAAAATGAGTGGAGAAAAAATACCCGGTGGAATTGTAAATGGAATTACCGGCACTTTATTTCTTGTTCTTCTAGCTTCATTAATAGCAATACCTATTGGAATAATGGCAGGTATTTATTTATACGAGAACGGATCTAAAAGATATACAAACTTAATTCGAAACATTGCTGATATAATGCAGGGCATTCCATCCATTGTACTTGGCATTATAGGTTATATTTGGATAGTAAAGAATATTACCCACGGATTTTCAGCATTAGCAGGAAGTGTAGCTCTTGCAATAATGATGCTTCCTTTAATTATTCGCTCAACCGAGGAAACTATGAAAATGGTTCCTGAGAGTATAAAAGAAGCTGGTGCTGCATTAGGTGTTCCTTATCACCGTATTATATTAAAAGTAATGATTCCATCAAGTTTTAGTGGATTAATGACAGGTATTTTACTTGCTGTTTCAAGAATAATTGGAGAAACAGCTCCTTTACTTTTAACAACTCTTGGAAGTCCGGTAATTAATTTCGAAATTGATAAGCCCACAAGTGCAGTTCCACTATTAATTTGGAATTTTTATAACGATCCTAATATGATTGACCTGATATGGAGTTCATCACTATTTCTTATGGGATTTGTGTTAATATTAAATTTAATTTCTAAACGTATTATCGCTCATAGAGAAAAGAACTAATTATATTATGGTAGAAAATAATATCAACATACAAAATCCAGTTTTATCTATTCGTAATCTTTCCATTGCTTATGATGAAAAGAAGTTTGCTGTTAAAGATGTAAATGCATTAATTGAACGAAATGCCATAACTGCTATTATGGGACCGTCGGGATGCGGAAAAAGCACACTTCTAAGGGCCATAAACAGGATGCATGAATTGTACCCAAAAATTATTACAAAAGGTGAGATTTTGTTAAATGGGCAAAGTATTTACGAAATGCAAACTATACAATTACGTCGAAAAATTGGTATGGTTTTTCAACGTCCAAACCCATTTCCAACAATGAGTATATACGATAATGTTATTGCTGGATATAAACTGAATGGGATAAAATTAAACAAAGATCAAAGAGATGATATTGTAGAAAAATCACTTAACGATGTTACTTTATGGGACGAAGTAAAAGATTCGCTGTTTAAAAAAGGTACTTTTTTATCAGGGGGTCAGCAACAAAGGTTGTGCATTGCCCGAACACTTGCTTTTAATCCTGAAGTAATATTACTTGATGAACCTACATCTGCACTCGATCCTATAGCTACAGCAAAGGTTGAAGAATTATTGGTAGATTTAAAAAAGAAATATACTATAGTTTTAGTTACTCACAACATGTCTCAAGCTGCCCGTATTTCCGATAATAGCATGTTTATGTATCTGGGTGAGCTTATTGAATATGGAAAAACAGAAGCTATGTTCACTAATCCTAAAAATCCAAAAACGGAAGAATATTTAACCGGAAAATTTGGATAAAAATAAATTAACAGGTTTTTGAAAATTAGTAAATTGCAAAGGAGAATAAAAAATGAATATTAAAAATAACGCCATACAAGATATACAAGCAAGTTTTATCGAATTTGCAAATCTTATTCTTAAACAGCTTGAATTGCTTGAGAAACAAATGAACTGTAAAGAAAATAGTATTTGTGATGAAACTCTTGAACAATTAAAGAAAAACGAAGAACGAATAGATCAATTTGAAATTGAAATTAGCGATAAATTTATTCATACAATTGTTCTATATCATCCTGTTGCATCTGAATTAAGAAGTATTATTGCTATTTACAGAATGTCGATAAACTTGGAACGTATTGGTGATCTTGTTTTAAATATCACAAACTCAGTACGAAAAATGAAAGACTCCGAAGTATATTCCAGTATGTCGGATGTTGTTTTTAATATGTTAATGCAAAGTATTCATATGGTTGAAAAATCGTTGCTTTCATTTATTAATAAAGATAGAGAAGATGCTATCTGGACCATTCAAAACGATTCTGTAGTTGATAAAATGAATCACAAACTCCTTACTAAAGCTATAGATAAAAGCGATATTTCTGACGAAACAAAACAAATGCTATTGACTTTTACAAACCTTCGAAGTATAATTTCAAACATTGAACGAATTGCTGATCACGCAACGAATATTGCCGAAGCATCAATATATTCACTTGATGGTACTGATATTCGACATTCAAAACATAAAAATGATGATGTAGATAAAAAAGATACTACAAACTAAAATTTAAAAAGAAATAAACATCTTTAACAAATTATAAAAACGAATTGTTATGATACGCAGATTCTCTTTCCAACGAAAATTATTTACATATTTTTTCACTCTCTTTTTGCTTTATACTATAGTAATTCTAATGTTTCAATATTCGCGTGAAAAAAGGTTTCGTATCAACCAACTCAACAATTCTCTTTATACAATTTCTGAATTAACAAATAATTACATAAATGCTAATTCCATTCATCAATCAAAAAATTACCAATTACTCGATTCGTTGATAAAAATATTACCACAACAAGAAATCCGCTTAACAATTGTAAATAATGATGGTATTGTATTATATGATAATTCTGGGGTCGATATTCATCTAATGGAAAACCATAAAAGCAGACCTGAAATTCAAAAATCTCTTTATTCCGAATTCGGCGCAAATATTCGTAAGTCGGCTACAACCGGAGTCGATTATTACTATTATTCACGATTTTATGAACATTTTTTTATTCGAACAGCAGTTGTTTACAATATACAGGTTATAAACTTACTAAAAGCCGATAAGTTATTCTGGTTTTTTATTGCTTTCATTTTCGGTTTAGGCTGGGTTATAATAAAATTAATAACCAAAAAATTTGGAGAGTCTGTATCCAAACTTAAAGATTTTGCATCTCGGGTAATCAATGATAGAAATCTAGAACCCAATATTCGGTTTCCTAAAGATGAGTTAGGTGTTATAAGTAATAAAATTGTAGAGATATACCAGAACATGAAAAAGGCAATAGATGATGCCGAAATTGAAAAAGAAAAGTTATACAGCCACATGTTTGTTCTTAATGAGGGAGTTGCTTTTTTTAATCGAAATAAAGAAAATACTCTATTTAATAATCATTTTGTACAGTATTTAAATATTATTTCCGGTCAGTTATCAATAAACGCAGAAGATTTTTTCAAGATTAATGAATTAAAATTAATGCATGATTTTATTGATGAACAAAGCGGTACGAGTAAAACAATAACTGCCCCGTGTTTGTCACGTAATGATCATACTGTTTCTAAAAGCGGAAAATATTTTAACATTCAATGTATAATTTTTCAGGATAAAAGTTTTGAAATAATAATAACCGATATAACAAAAAAGGAAAAAAACAGGATTATTAAGCAACAAATGACCGCAAATATTGCTCATGAATTAAAAACTCCTGTTACATCAGTTAAAGGATATCTCGAAACAATATTAAATGATCCTGAAATGGATCCCAAAAAACAAAGGCATTTTCTGGAGCGAGCAGATGCTCAGGCAAATAGATTAACCGATTTAATTAATGATATTGTTATTTTAAATAGAATTGAAGAAGCCGGTAATAATTTTGCATTTGGAAAATTGAATGTGCTTGAATTGGTTTCAGAAATTTCCGACGAATATTCAAACAATATTAAGGAAAGGAAAATGAAACTCGAAATACAAATAGATTCAAATGTTGAAATTAATGGAAATCGAACCCTTGTATTATCAATATTCAGAAACCTAATGGGCAACTCTATTAATTATGCCGGAGAAAACGTTAAAATTGAAATAAAAACATATCACCAGGATAATAAGTTCCACTACTTTTCTTTTTCCGATAATGGCGTTGGAATACCAGAAGAGCATATGTCAAGAATTTTCGAACGTTTTTACCGAATTGATTCCGACAGATCAAGAAAAATGGGTGGCACAGGTTTAGGGCTTGCAATTGTTAAAAATGCACTTTCATTACATAAAAGTGAAATTTCGGTACGAAATAAACAAGAAGGTGGTATAGAATTTCTTTTTACTCTTCCTAAAATGATGGAATAATTTAAATTGTTTACATTAAAAAAGCTGCTTAAAATTTCTTCTAAGCGGCTTTTTTCTTATATCAACTTATGCAATATTTGTAAATACTGCCTGAATATCTTCGTCATCTTCAATTCGATCGAGCATTTTTTCAATATCAACTAATTGCTCTTCGGTAAACTCAACAGGGGTTGTAGGAATTCGTTGTAAATTTGCTTTCTTTATTTCAATTCCTTTTTCTTCAAAAGCTCTTGATAGTGTACCAAAATTGGTATAATCGCCATAGGCATAAACTGTATCTTCATCAACATCAATTTCTTCCAATCCGGCATCAATCAATTCAAATTCAAGCTCTTCAATATTTATTTTATCTGTTTTTTCAAACTCAAAAACAGCTTTACGTAAAAACATAAATTCTAACGAACCGGTTGGAACAACTGATCCTCCTGCTTTATTAAAATAAGCTTTAACGTTAGCAACTGTTCTGGTTGTATTATCTGTAGCACACTCAACAAAAACCAGAACTCCATGTGGGCCTTTGCCTTCGTAATTAACCTCTGCAAATGTTTCTGCGTCTTTACCTGCAGCTCTTTTTATTGCAGCATCAATATTATCTTTAGGCATATTCTGAGCTTTAGCGTTCAGAATAGCAGTTCTTAATTTTGCATTTAGTTCAGGGTCAGCGCCACCTTCTTTAGCAGCTACAGTTATTGATTTTCCAAGTTTTGGAAATAATCTCGACATTTTGTCCCATCGTTTTTCTTTCGATGCTCGGCGATACTCAAATGCTCTTCCCATAAATAAAAAATTTTTTTACGGATTCAAAATTACAATTTGTAATTGATTCGGGTTCTGTTTTTCGAAAAAAAATTCAAACAGATAATAAAAAAATGAAGTGGCAGGTTATTTATGGATTAATTTCTTTATGAATCTGAAGTAATTCTTCCAGACTTTTATTTTTCAGATAATTGGTAATAATATCATTAAGTTCTGTCCATGGCTTTAGAGTAGCACATTTCAATTCACGTTCGCAATGATGCGAAATAGCAATACAATCAACAATATTAATATCGGGTTCAAATGCTTTATAAATATCGTAAAGACTTATTTCGGATGGCTTTCGTGTTAAAATATAACCACTTTTCCGGCCTCTAAAAGTGGTAATTAATCCCGAAGTTTTTAAAGCTGCAATAATATGGTCAAGATATCTGTTCGAAATATCCTGATTAATGGCAATATCTTTCTGAAATGTACCAAGCAAAGGATCAGTTAATGCAATTTCGAGCATTGCACGTACACCATACCTGATTTTTGTATTTAGTTTCAATTCGTTATGAATTAAGAGTTGATATAATGATATCAAATTTAATAAATATTAAATCTTTAACCTGTAAAACTCCTAACATTTTTTTTGGCGGATTTATTGAGAAATCAGTCAGTTTTACTTGAGTTGATCCTTGTAGCATGATTTCATTTTCTCCACATAAGTTAATGAGATAATTTCCATCAATTAATTTAGTAATACCTGCAATAGTTAAATAAAAACTTAATTTAGAATTACCATCTTCAGAAACTAATTCATTTAATTTCTTGCGTTCTATTCCCACTTTAACCATTGGGTAATTTTGTGCATTTAAAAGTTCTTGAAAATCAGTTTCCATTAAATAATTACTACCACGAAATGAACGAACAGGAATAAAAAACTCAACAATATCAATCTTATCGGTAAAATTTTTAGTTTTATCTTTTACTGGAATTATATTTATTTTTGAATTATTAAATAAAAAATTGAAGCTATTTATGTTCGTTTCACCTTCAATTAATACATTTTTTAAATAGTAATAATTATTAAATAAATTACCTGTAATTGCAGGTTGTGCAAATAAAGTAAAATGCATCATAAATAAAATATAGAATACTGCACTTCTCATTTTAAAATTAACTTTAATAACTTTATATTAACTATTAAATAACAAATAATTGTTTTTTCAGATATAACCGTCTCTGAAAAAATCGAGACGGTTATATTGAATCAAAAAACTAACATTTAGAACGATATAGCAGCTTCTAGCATAACGCCGTGAAATTCTGCACCTTTATAAGCTGCACCTAATTTTGATATTACACCGTCACCGGTATATTTTTGAGTAACATACTCAGCTTTAACTATTACATTTTCAGTAAGAAACCAGCCACCTCCTAAATTTATTCTATCAATTTTTAAATTATCAGAGTCTTCTGTTTGGGTTCCTGAAACTGAGTTATATCTACCACCAATATATAATTGTTCTCTTGAACCAAATCTGTAAAGTAGTTCAGCTGCAATCTGTGTATAATCACCATTGTCATCTTTATTTCCACCCATAGCTTTTTCGTAAATACCAAATAATTCAAGTCCTTTGAACTTAATAAATGGGTTAAACTGAATAGCTGTTATTTGAGTGAATCCGGGATTAAATCTGCCACTTGTAAAATTGTCGGCAGCACCTTCAACTACTAATACTGAATAATATCTTGATCCGGCACGATCACCACTATATAAGTATGTTCCAGTTGATGTTCCCCAGTTTAAGTACCAAGAACCTGTGAATCTTGCTCTAAAATCATCAGTAAATTGTTTGTCGTAGCCTAATTTTCCATAAAACGAAATAGCATTATTTCCATTATATCTGGAAGTTACAGTAACATTCTGGTTTAATTTACCATTAGAAAAACCTATTAAACCAACAAACCCAGATGATTGAATAAGAACTTCACCAAATGCTTCAGTTGTAAAAGCATCCATTATATAGTTCCCTACAAAAGGATTGTTTATAGCTTCTGCATTATCTGTTCTTCTAAAATGCGCATCACCGTAATTAATTTCATCAAGACCAACTTTTAAAGTTGTAACATTCATAAGACCCGATAAGAAACCTTTGCTAATGAAATCAAGTTTGTCAATCTCAACATATCCGCCTTTAACCCATGCTTCGTTATGGTGGCGAGCAGATAAATATGTTCTTAAATGCATCTTCAGTCCATCGGCAAGTAGTACATCTAAATTTAAGTTTGCAGTTGGAAGATTGAAATTTGAAACTAAATCATAATATTCAATTGTATCGTTTGTATTGCTATGATTTAGACCTTGGTACTGAATTGCAAAATCGCCTCCAACTTTTACTTTTAATCCATCAAATACTGGCAAATCAGCTTTTTGATTCTCAAATTGTTGACTAAATACACTTGTAACTAAAGTCAACATCATAAATAAAATTAAAATTCTCTTCATAGTTTTTAATGTTTATTGGTTATTATTAATTTAAAAATGGTTACTAAATAATTATTTTGAGTTAATTGATTGATTGTACAAACTGAAAACTATAGTTAATCTTAACCTCATCGCCAGTTTTAAGAGCACCCATCATTGCAGTTGGTGGCTCAATGTTGTAATCGGTCATTTTTATTGGTACAATGCCTTTTACATAAATAATTCCATTCGGGTCAACCTTTCCGCTAAAAGGAAATACAATTTGTTTCGATTTTCCAGCAATCGAAAGAGTTCCTGTTATCTCCCCTGAGAAATCGTTTTTTTGATTTGTTAACGACTTAATAGATATAAACTTGAAAATTATATTTGGATGATCTTCTGATTTTAGCGCTTTTTGAGTTTTACTATTCATAATACTATTGTCACTCACAATTTTCTTCGACGGACAACTAAAATTTACATCACTAATTTTAACCAGAATTCCATTTTCTATTTCAAATTGAACTGTACTCGAAAAATCAGTTGAATTCATTGTCCAATCGTGAACCGATGATGTACCTTCTACAATAAGTTTACTTGTAGATTCTGCCAACTTATACTTTTGCTGAGCATTAACTGTAAATGCTAACACTATTAATGCATTTAAAAGAATCAATTTTATTTTCATTTTTTCATAATTTATCTTTACTACTTATCCTATTGTTTTAATAGTACAAATATATACGTTTATTTTATTATTTAGTTACTTCATTACTATATTATAAAACATAAAATAACTTATCTCTTTGATTTTATGAGTCTTAGATTATAAAAAAATTTAAATTTTTTTATAATCGTATTTCTAATTAAATTTATCTCATAAAAAAAATATAACTATGAAAAAAATATTAATCATTATAAGTGCAATACTACTTTTTCAAATTATAGGAATAAGTAGTTCAATACCCGAACTTTTAAAACCAATAAAAATTGCTGAAAATTTATATGCAGTTGAAAACCCAAGAGGTGGGAATATTGCATTTCTAGTTACCGAAGAAGGGATTATTGTTGTTGATGCAGGAAGCATCCCAAGTAATGGAATGCAAATTATTTCTGCTATTCAATCGGTTTCTGAGATTCCAATAAAATACCTTATTTATACACATCTTCATAGTGATCACATTTATGGGGCTTCAGCATTTCCTTCAGATGTAAAAATTATCGCCCATAAAAAACTTGTAGAAAATCTTAAAGCTATTATTGAACCTGAATTAAAAAAAGAAATAACTGATTTACCAAATTATATTTCCAGTTTAAAAAATATGAAGGATAGTATTCCAGATAAAAAAAGTAATGAATATATAAAGACAAATAAGCAGTTCAATTTATACAGTTCGTATTTAGAAGAATTAAAAACTACTCAAATTCGTTACCCCGATATTACATTTAACGACAAATATGAATTAACACTTGGAAACGAAAAGGTAATACTTGAATTTCCTGGCAGTGGGCATACAAACGATAATATTATTGTTCGTTTTCCAAAGCAAAATGCAATTCATGCTGGTGATTTAATCTTTAATGGGATTGTTCCATATGTAATTGCAGAACACGGTGCTACCGTTAACGGTTGGACAAGAATTACCGAAAAACTATCTTTAGAAAACATAAAATTTGTGATTCCTGGTCATGGAACAATAACTAATAATGAGGCATTTAAAATTCAAACCAAATATTTTAATGATTTAACTTTAAAAATTAAAGAGTTAAAAAACCAAGGATTGAGTTTAATTGAGATTAAAACCAAAATTATTTTAAGTGATTTTAAATTAAGAGATGAAGGAAATCAATTACCTGTAAATATTGAAGCTATATACAACGAACTATAACAAATAGTAAAAACCGCCTTTCTGGCGGTTTTTACTATTTGTATTACAATAAATTTCCAATTTTTAATCCAAAATAAATTGTTCTTGGTATTGATGGTCCATATAAATACCCTGGATCTCTTTCGATTCCGGAATCAAAATCATCCTGATAAGAATTGAACATATTTTTTACCCCTACAAATAATTGCAAGCTGGCTCCATTTAATCTGTATTGGTAACTAAGTTTTGCTCCAAAATCAATAAATGAATCCGATTTTCGTAATTCACCATTGTCAGGATTTGAAGATTCATTTCCAAAATATGGCACCAACATACTACCAGTATAATTTCCAGTAGCCGATAAACAAAATTGTTTTATAAAATCCCAGTCGATTGTAGCATAACCATACTGCTCCGGTGTTCTAAAGAATTTTTTTTCACCAAACTCATGAGATTCATCATACCTGCTATTTTGAAATGTAAATCCACCCGACATAGAAAATTTATTTGATGGTATAATATTTAATTCAATGTTTATTCCTTTAACATGGGCTCCACCTTTTGCATTTGTTCTTGTGTATGTAACTATTCCATTTTCATCAGGAATACTATATTCATTAACAAAGGCATTATTAAGCTGAGTGAAAAATCCTTCAATTAATAAATTTGTATTAACCTTACCAATTAACTTGTTAAAATCTAGCGATACCATGTAACTATTGCTTGTTTCCTGTTGTAAATCAGGATCATTTTTATGAATTACTTGTCTTGAGCCTGAAGTTAAAATATGCAAATCTTCATCAAAAATTTGTGGAGCACGATATCCTTGCGAATAACTCAATCTAGCTTGTAACGATTTGAGAACATCGTATTTTACAGTTATTCTTGGGCTTAAAACATTCCCTGATTTTGTTTTTGAATTTTCTTTGTTTTCAATAGAATATCTATCATACCGGGCACCAACAGAAACATCTAGTTTATTAAAATTATATTCGTATTGGGCAAATATTCCATAAATTGTTGATATTTGATCTGAAACTAGTGTATTTCCAGTATGTGGAATAATTAAAGTGTCATTTATAATTTCTGCATTTTCATAATCGGGATGGCCTAACTTTTTATCATTTAATGATTCGGCACGATATTCAATTCCTGTTATTAAAATTGAATTAATAAAATTAGCTTTGTATTGAGTACCTATATTATATGTAAGACCCTTAGTTTTACCATAATCTTGTAACGATTGCAACGCTCCATAATATGAATCTCTGTCAACATATTGTCCGGAAATAAAAACCGACAGCATATCGCTTTCTCTTAAAAACTGATCAAATGATAAAGCACCTGAAGTAATATTATGTTCTACTGCTTCGGTAATATCTGTTTCATGCTTAGGAAGATCAAATTTATTCCCTCCTCTTCTATCTTCATTAATTGTAAAAAAATCTAATGCTAATTTATTCCTGTATCCTAATCGATGAAATATTCTTGTACCAACTGTAGTATTCATAATTTCGGCTATTTCTGAAAATCCGTCATTGTTTGCATCAAAAGGTTCTTTTTTTCTGTGAAAACCATACAAAGCCATCCCAGTTTTACTGTCGGAAGACATAAGTGATGTATTAAAATTAAAACTATAATCAAAGGCAGCACTCCCCGAATTTTCGAGTCCAACACCTGTATAACCAGATGTTGCAGATGCTTCGTACGAACTATTAACAGGATCTTTTAAAATCAAATTAATTGTACCGGCAATAGCATTACTCCCATAAAGAGCCGATCCTCCACCTCTAACTACCTCTATTCTTTCTATCATTGATGATGGAATTAATTCTAAACCATATACACCGGCTAATCCGCTAAAAATTGGTCGGCTATTAATTAGTATCTGAGAATATGGGCCTTCCATTCCATTCATTCTTACCTGATTAAAACCACAATTCTGACAATTATTTTCCATCCTTAAACCGGGGCAAAAATTTAAACCATCTGCTATGCTAATTGTTTGGGCAATTTCAAAAAGTTTTGGTGTAATTGTATTTACGATAACTGAAGCATCTTTTCTATGTTTATCGTTTCTATCTGCTGTTACAACAACTTGTTCTATTCCAAGCACATCCGGTTCTAATATAAATTTAAGTTCAATTGTTTTCCCTTTTATTAATTCTACATTAAACTCTTGACTTTTATATCCTAATGCAGAGGCACTTACTACAAATTTTCCTATTGGCATATTAATCAGGTTAAAATGCCCTGTTTCATCTGTTGCAGTTCCTATAGTAGTATTTTTAAGAATGATTGTTGAAAAAGGGATATGTTCTCCGTTGCTAGATACTACGTGTCCAACAATATTCGCATCAGTACGTTGTGCAAATGAATTAACTGAAAAAAGAATATATAATATGATATGTATAAAAAATAATTTATTTGTTTTCATTGTATTAATTTATGTATAATATAATACCGCAATTTCTCAGTATTATTGATGAAATATAATATTTTGAATTTTAATTTATCAGATTCATATTTAATATGAACCTAATTTGGGGGTAATTTGAATACTAAACTGAAAAACAAATAAAGGGAGGACCTCTTGAAGTTAATTCGTTATGATAATTTGAACAAACAAAAATATACTGTAAATTAAATAAATCTCTTTCAACTGTAAGGTTATTCTGAATAAAAATATCAAATTGATTTGCAAAGAAATATTCAATAGAGCTTAATATCTGTAAATCAATTTTATTGTGTTGATGTTTTTGTAATGGATTATTGTTTTCGGCACTTTTATTAAAAGGGTGAGCATGAAAAATAACTTTACCATAAACAGTTCTATGAGTGTGTAAAAATAAAGTAGAGTTAATTATTATACCCCCGGTTATTAATATAAACAGTAAGGTATAAATGCTTTTAATATTATGTATTTTATTTACTCTCATTATGCTGCAAATGTAAAGTTTGTTTAAATATCCACAAATACCTATTTGTAGGTATTTATGATTTTGTTTAACATGCATTTTGGGGATTTTGTGTTAAACAAAAAATTAAACAACTTGTGACATTTGACTTTTATAGGTTTAAAAGATTTAATAAAAAAAGGTTGGCATAATTTGCCAACCTTTAACTTTATAGTAAGATTCTATTATTGTAAATTTTTTACAACATCAATTACTTCTGGTAAATCCATTCCTAACTCTTTAAGATGTTGGATAGTTGGAACACCGTTTGCTGTCCATCCTCTGCGATTGTAAACTGCATCAAGCAATTGCTCGTAACGATCTTCACGATATTTACGTGTTATTGCAACTTTCTCAGCACTGGTTTTTCCAACTGGGTCGATACCGATAATTTCTTTCATCTGTTTATCGTAACGTTCTGCTCTTGATTCGTATTCTTCAACTGTTACAGGACCTGCTGCACGATAAGGCTGAGCATCATTCTTTCGTAATCCATATCCACGACGAATATTAAACACACGTTGGAAATTATATACTCGTTCCGACATTCTGATTAATTCGTGTTTATCGAATTCGTTTCCGGTTACTGCTTTATATATGGTAACATAGTTATCTAAATGCTCAGGAACTTTAGCCGGCTCATCTGTTTTTGCATTATCAACTGGTTCAACATCGTTCCATGGAAGTTTACATAAACCCATTAATCCGAACCAGGTACGGAACATTGGGAAATAATGTAATGCTTCAGCTTTCTTTTCGAAAGTAGGAATCTGGTTATTTACCATATCCATAAATATAAGCCAAGCTTCGTCGTGTTGTGGTCCTTTGTTTGTCATTGCATAACCACCTTGTTGAGCCAACGATTCTTTTGAAACATATTGTGAGTATTCCAAACCTTTGTTTTCCATACCAATATCCTGCATAAATTGAGCATCACCCCAACCTTGTGCAGCAAAGTATTCTTTCATTTTACGAACACCCATTCCGGCAATTTTACCAAAACCTTCGCCACGAGCCATTTGATGTAAAACTTCCATTGCACCATCGGCATTACCAAAGTTTAATTTAATACCACCAGTTCGCTCTTCGTTTAAAATACCATTTTCGTAACATTCCATCACAAAACCCATTAATGTACCAAATGTTATTGTACATATTCCATAAGTATCGCAATAAAAGTTTGTTTCAATTGTATAGTCAGGATTGAAAATTCCCATAATTGAACCATTCGATGATGTTGTTTCATATTCTGGCCCGTCAACAATTACACTTTGTCCAGCATACGGCCCTGTTCTTACAAGGTAGTTATCAACACCTTTAGCACACGACATGTTACAACCAATCCAACAACCATCAGGAATGTTTTGTGTAAATCTTGATTTCCAAACGTTAGCATGAATTTTATCTGCATCTTTATGACTACCGTATTTAAAATTATGAACCGGTAAAAGATCATAATCATTCATAACGTTTGTAAGGTGAGCTGTTCCAATTGCTTTCATCTGACACTGTGAATCGTCAAGGTCTCGCATTTCTTTGTTAAAACGTTTACCACGTTCCATAATAGCTTCCAAATCAACAACATTATTTAAGTTTCCTTTAACTCCGGGAACTTTAGCTACTAATGCTTTAATTTTTTTGTTTCTGAAAACAGTTCCAATACCTCCACGTCCGGCTTGTTTTAAACGAACCAATTTACGTTTTGGATCCCAGAAAGTAAAATTTAACATTCCAATTAATGTATGATCAGCAGCTGTACCGGCAGAAACAACAGAAACATTTTTGCGGTCTTTTTCATCATTGGAGAACATCTCGTGAAGTACTTCACCTAACATGTGACTATCGATTGGTTCTTCGGGAGCTTCAAAAATTTCTACTTTGCCATTAACTCCATCGATAAAAACAATAATTTCTTTTTCTGATTTTCCTTGAATTTCCACTGCATCGAAACCAGCAAATTTTGAGAATGGGCCAAAATGTCCACCAACATTTGAATCCATTATGGAATCAGTTTGTGGAGAAATAGAAACAACAATAGCTTTACCTGTACCTGAATATTGTGTAATACCACAAATCGGGCCTCCGGCAATGATAATCTCATTTTCAGGATCGTCCCATTTTGTAGTTGGTTTTGTACCATCCCACAATAATTTTAAACCAAAACCTTTACCACCAACAAACTTATCTTTCATTAGTTTGGAAACAGGTTTTTCTTTTATTTCTTTAGTTCCAACATTTACGTACAATGTACGGTTGTTGTATCCTTTGTCAATTTCTCGCATCTCATACTTCCACTCTTTAAGTAGTTTATGAGCTGCTTTCATTTTTTGAATGTCCATATATTTTTCTCCTTTTATGTTTCTACTTTTTCAATTTTCAAAAGTATAAAATTAATGTATCTAAGTAAAGTATAAAATGACTTAAATCAATATGTTATATCCTGCATATCGCCTATAAAATCATTACTTTTATTAACATGTATGAATATGAGCATGTTATAATAATGATTCCATTTTTTAATGCAGAAGGAAAAATATACTTTTGTTTGATAAATCAATTATTTTTAAATTTAAGAAAAACGATTAAAGATTTTGGATTTAGAAGGATTTGATATTAGAATCTCTATTCGTCGATTATTATTCATTATTTTATGCAGGAACCTCTCGAATTTTTGTTTGATAAACATGGAATTGATCTTCAAAACATAAAGCATATAGTTTGTGGTGAAAAATATGTTGCAGTAATTTTGAAGAATGGTAATATTGGAGTTTGTGCCACATTGAATAACTTTGTAAATATTGAAATACGGGATATGCGATTCCCTGATTTGAAAAATTTACAGCACAGAATAGTACTTAATGCATATTACAATGCTTTGTTTAATTATGAAAATTCATACGATACAACTGTAGATATTTTTGAAAAGATAAATTTCAGTCAATATAAAAACATAGTTATGATAGGGTTTTTTCGATCGTTATCTGAAAAATTCAGAAATGAAGGAATTCAACTTACAATTTTCGACAAATCGGATCAGGATAGTATATTAACAGACATGAACGAACAAATTGTAAAGGTTTCTCAGGCTGATGCAATAATTATAACTTCAACTTCTGTATTTAACAATACTTTTATAGAACTTGTTAATGCCACAAAAGATAATTGTGATATTTTTACTTTAGGCCCATCAACAATTATGAGTAATGAGATGTTTAATTATAGAAATGTAAAATTGCTTTTTGGATCTATATTTGAACCAAACGATATACTTACACTCAAAATAATTCAGGGCGGTGGAGGCACAAAACAGTTTATGCCTTATATGAAAAAGGTGTTTTTGCAAAATAAGTAGAAATGGCTAAAGCCATATTGGTTTTGGCTTTTGATCCGTCAGCTAAAGCAGACGGTAAAATCTGGAGTATTAAAACTTCAGATTTTAGTAAAAAAAAATAAAATAAGAAAAACCAAATAATAATTTTCGGAACTTTAAAGAGGTTTTCAGAGATAATTTTGCAGTTGACTTTAGTCAACTGATAATAAACAAAACCAATTGCAGGGCTTTAGCCCGCTCTATTTTATAAGAAGTAATTATTAAATTTATCAGAGAATGACATTCGAAGAAATTAAAGCGAAACTTAAAAACTACACAGTAGGTATTGCAGGGGCTGGCGGACTAGGCTCAAACTGCGCTGTTGCATTGGCACGTGTTGGAATAGGTAAAATTATTATCTCAGATTTTGATGTTATTTCTGAATCTAATTTAAACCGACAATATTTCTTTAACTTTCAAATCGGGAATAAAAAGGTTGTTGCACTTAAAGAAAATATCAGACGAATTGATCCTGAAATAAATGTTGAAATTCATGATATTAAACTAAATGAAACAAATATTGTTTC
>MENE01000140.1:30207-32840 GCA_001769005.1 Bacteroidetes bacterium GWA2_31_9b
TGGCCGGATGGGGGGATAACAATTCTATTCAATTTCGCAAAACTGGAAATATTTATATTTGTGGTGACGAAAAGTCTGAAATATCATTACAAAATCCACCATTGGCTCCAAGAGTTGGAATGGTTGCAAATATGCAAGCGAATGCTGTTCTTGAGATTTTACTAAACAAATAGAATAAAATCGTAATTTAAAAATATGAACGTATTACTAAATAACAGAGAAGAATCTTTTGAAGAATCCGATTTAACAATATCTCAGCTTCTTGAATTAAAAAAATATACATTCAAGATGTTAGTTATAAAGGTAAATGGGATTCTTGTAAAAAAAGATGAATACGATACATTTACCGTTAATGGTGGTGATGATATTCAGGTTTTACATTTAATATCGGGAGGATAAATAATTTACGAATTACAAATTACGAATTAAAGATCACTACCATTTACAACTAACACAATTCTGTTAATACTTTCTTCAATAAAAACTTTTTCTACCCTCCTATTTTGATTTAATTTGCACTATTGTTTTATATTCTATGAACCTATTAAACAGAATTTTCAAAAAACTTATTCCATATTTTAAGAATAAATATATTCTTACTCTGTTTATTTTTATTTTGTGGTTAACATTCTTCGATCGCAGTAATCTTGTTGATAGAGTCAAAGAAATGCGTAATTTAAGACAATTCGAAAAAGATCGTGTATACTACATTGAGCGTATCGAAACAGACTCAAAAAGATTAAAGCAACTCAAAACAAACAACAAAAATCTGGAGAAATTTGCCAGAGAACAATACTTCATGAAAAAAGATAACGAAGAAATTTTTGTGATTATTGAAGAATAAATTCTTATCTTTTAACTGCTATTTATTTCATTTTTATTTATAGATAATTGAGTTTTTTCATTTTTAAACATCATTAATTAAAGGTGTTTAATTAATAACCATTCACTAAATATGGTTGAGCCTTTAAATCATAATCAGGAGTTTGATAAACTATTAGCCGAAAATAAAGAACGGTTAAAAGAATTATCATGTATAAATCAAACAACTTCAATAATTAAAGAAGGAAAGTCAGTTGAAGAAACTTTGCAAAAAATCGCATTGTTCTTACCCAAAGCATGGCAATATCCTGATTTTACAGTTTCAAAAATAATTTTTGGAGAACATAAATACCTAAGCCCCGGCTTTGTTGAAACAGAATGGGTTCAAAAACAAACATTTCAAAGTATCGATGGCGAAGAAGGTTCTATTGAAATATTTTATACAAAAGAATTTCAAGAATTATTCGAAGGACCATTTTTAAAAGAAGAGCGTGACTTATTAAATAATCTTTCAAACCTGATTCTGGGATATATAAATGGTATAAAAGCAAGAAAAATTATTAATCAACAAACCGGGAAAAGGCAAATCCACAGGGTTACTTCTCAAAATAGTGAAAAAGAGCTTAATAGCCGTCAGTTATTGCAGAAATTTTTAAATAAACACAATGCCGATCGTGATTTATTACACGATCTGATGCCATTTAAAGTAAAAGAAATTTTATTAATCGCAAATCTGTACGATGCTTACAGCATAGAAAAAGAAGGACGTTTTACCGATCACATTTTAGGTGAGTACCATCAATTGAACCTAACATCAATGCCAAGAGTAACAGGGGTTTCAACTGAAGAAGAAGTTCTTGAAGCAATGGAAAATAAAAACTTCGACCTGGTTATTTTAATGATGGGAGTCGATAAAAAAACACCTTTAAAAATTAGCCATACTTTAAAATCAAAATACAATTATATACCTTTATTTCTATTGCTTAATAACAATAGCGACTTATCCTTATTGGAAGAACAAAAAAAAGATTTATCATCAATTGATAAAGTTTTTGTTTGGAATGGCGACTCCAAGGTTTTCTTTGCAATGGTTAAGTTGATTGAAGATAAGGTTAATGTTGAAAACGATACAAAAGGCGGATTAACAAGAGTAATACTTCTGGTTGAAGATTCTGCAAAATATTATTCGCGGTATTTACCCATGCTTTATAAAATTATTATGGAGCAAACTCGTCGTTTAATCGAAGATGTAAATACCGATGATTTATATAAGGTACTCAAAATGCGTGCGAGGCCAAAAATATTACTCGCAAGCACTTACGAAGAAGCAATGCAAATTTTCGATCAATATAAAGATTATTTTTTATGTGTTATTTCTGATGTATGTTTCCCCAGAAATGGTGAGTTCAACAATTCTGCCGGATTTGACTTAATAAATTTTATTAAACAAGATAATCCTAATTTACCAACAGTTTTGCAATCGTCGAATCCTGACAATGCTAAAATATCATATGAAATAAAATCAAATTTTATAAATAAAAATTCTGAAAGTTTATTGCAAGATTTAAAAGGATTTATAAACTACCATTTAGGTTTTGGGCATTTTGTTTATCGCGACAACGAAGGCAGGCAAATTGCTGTAGAAAAATCAATGGCAGAATTTGAATCTTATCTTAAAACTGTACCCGACGATTCATTAATTTATCATGCTGTAAAAAATCAATTCTCGCTTTGGCTTATGGCTCGTGGAGAAATTCAGATTGCAAAAATTATTAATCCATTACGAATTAGTGATTTTGAAAACCCACAGC
>MENE01000141.1:0-806 GCA_001769005.1 Bacteroidetes bacterium GWA2_31_9b
GCATTGAGTGAGCTACGAACAAGACTTTACAATCTTGAATATCAGAAGTATATTGATGAGATAGCTTCGAAACGTAAAACAATGGTTTCTACTGGCGACCGTTCTGCAAAAATCAGAACATATAATTATTCTCAAGGTAGGGTTACAGATCATAGAATAAATTATACAGTATATAATTTGCCAACAATAATGAATGGAGCAATTCAGGAATTTTTAGATCAGTTACAAATGGCTGAAAATTCAGAACGATTAAAAGATGCCGGAGTATAGAGTTATTAGGAATAAGGGTATAAGGAATAAGGTATAAAGAAAAAAATGTAATTGAATAATTCAGAAGAATATATTATTATGCAAAACAATACATCGCAAGTAAATGATGTAAATGTTAAATATGATGCTAATAGAGATTTTACAACACTTGAAGCATGGAAGAAAGCGAGATTAGTTAAATTGTTTTTCTATAATGAAGTTATTCCTAAGCTTCCGTCTGACAAAAAGTTTAACCTTAATATACAAATACGCAAAGCAAGTATTAGTGGAACCGCAAATATATCTGAAGGTTATGGACGCTATCATTATCAAGAAGGAATACAATTTTATCGTATTTCAAGAGGTTCGATTTATGAATTGAAAGATCATCTGATTTCCTGTTATGATTTTAATTTTATAAACAAAGATATTTTTGAAAAAGGTATTGCATTAATAGAAGAAGCCAAAATAACTTTAAATGGTTATATAAAATATGTTAATTCACAAAAAGAATTTAATAATAAATAACCCAAATACACCAAATACTCATATGCTCT
>MENE01000141.1:821-17607 GCA_001769005.1 Bacteroidetes bacterium GWA2_31_9b
TACCTTATACCCCAATCATTAAATAATATGAATTACAATCAGTTAGTTCAACAGATTACTAAAAAAAGGAGTTTCTTATGTGTTGGTTTAGATACCGATATAACAAAAATTCCCGATTTTCTTCTGCTTACTGATGATCCTATTTTCGAATTTAATAAACGAATAATAGATGCAACTGCTCCTTATACTATTGCATTAAAATTAAATACTGCTTTTTACGAAGCAAACGGAGTTAAAGGGTGGGTTAGTTTCGAAAAAACCATAAATTACATTCGCTTAATTCATTCTTCATTATTTATTATTGCGGATGCTAAGCGTGGCGATATTGGAAATACATCGAAAATGTATGCACGGGCTTTTTATGAAAAAATGAGCTGCGATGCAATAACAGTTGCACCATACATGGGTAAAGATTCAGTAACTCCTTTTCTTGAATTTGTCGATAAATGGGTTATTCTGCTTGCTTTAACATCAAACGATAGTGCTACCGATTTTCAAACTCTCGAAATAAAAAATTCCGAATCTACACTTTTTGAAACAGTGCTTGAGAAATCCCAAAAATGGGGTTCAATAAATAATCTGATGTATGTTGTTGGTGCAACTCAAGCAAGTCAATTAAAGAAAATAAGGGAAATTATTCCTGATCATTTTCTTTTAGTTCCGGGCGTTGGTGCTCAGGGAGGTGATTTGGTAGAAGTAGCTCAATATGGAATGAATAATACATGTGGGTTGCTTGTTAACTCTTCGCGGGCAATAATTTATGCCGATAAATCGAAAGACTTCGATAAAGTAGCTGCCTCAAAAGCTAAAGAAATGCAGCATCAAATGGCTTCTCTTTTAAAATTAAAAGGATTGTAACAAATTGTATTGTAAATAATTCTGAATTAATTATTTTTATAACGTTTTTTAAGTTTATAAAATAGTAATGAAGGAAGAATTTCTACACTATATCTGGAAATACAAATTGTATAAAACAGATAATTTAAAATCTACAAGGGGCGAAAAAATTGAAATAATTAAACCCGGTTCTCACAACTTCGATGCAGGTCCCGATTTTTTTAATGCTAAAATAAAAATTGATAACACAATATGGAGTGGAAATGTTGAAGTACATATTAACTCATCTGACTGGTATAGCCATAATCATCATTTAAATAAAGCATTCGATAACGTAATTTTACAAGTAGTTCTTAATCACGATAAAGATATTTACAGAACGAACGGCCATTTAATTCAAACACTCGAACTGAAGTTTGATAAAAGATTGTTGAACAATTATGAAAATTTACTGAAAAATAAGCTGTGGATTCCTTGTGAAAAGGATATTGTTAAGATCGATAAATTTATTATCGACCAATGGATTGAGAAACTTGCGATTGAACGGCTCGAAGAAAAATCAGAACGTATCAACGACATATTAATACTGTCAAACAATAATTGGGAATCGGCTTTTTATATCCAGCTTGCACGAAATTTTGGATTTAAATTAAACAGCGAACCTTTTGAATTGCTTGCTAAATCATTGCCATTAAATTACCTGGCAAAACATAAAAATAATTTATTGCAGATTGAAGCATTATTATTTGGTCAAGCTGGTTTCCTAAACGATCCCCAAGGCGATGAATATTATAAATCACTGCAAAAAGAATATTTATTTCTTAAAGCAAAATTTAAACTTAAGCCAATAGAAAAGCATTTGTGGAAATTTTTACGTTCGAGGCCCGGAAATTTTCCTACAATTCGAATAGCTCAGTTTGCTATGCTCATTTATAAATCATCATCGTTGTTTTCAAAAATTATTGAAACAGAAGAAGTGGAAGATATTAAAGAATTGTTATTGATTGAAACTTCCGATTACTGGAAAACGCATTATCTTTTCAATAAAGAATCGGTAAATAAACATAAAAGTATTGGCAATAGTTCTGTTGATATTTTAATTATTAATACAATAATTCCATTTTTGTTTGTTTTTGGTAAAAAAAGTAGCGATGAGAAAATCACAACACGAGCATTGATTTTTTTAGAAAAAAACAAAAGTGAAAAAAATACAATGCTTCAAAATTGGAATAAAATAGGTGTTCAATCTACCAATTCATTAACATCACAAGCACTTATTCAGCTAAAAAATTATTACTGTGATAACAAGAAATGCTTGCAATGCATGATTGGCAATCAGTTAATTCGATAAAAATTGATCCTGAATTAACATCTTTAAAATATTCGAATTATAAACAGTTCCTTTTTATGAACTCAAAAGTATTTTTAAAATAAATATTGTGGAATTTTTCATTCATAAACCTATAATAATTGATAACTTCCAAAATTATTTAGGAATTTAGTAATACTTTTTTTGCTTTTTTGTATTGATGATTTAAAAAATTTAAATACTTTTGCAAATCTTTAATATTCAAGAATAGAATAAATTAATAAATAAAAAAGTATGAGCTATTTAACAGTAGAGAAAAAGCAGGAAATTTTTAAAGAATTTGGAAAATCTGAAACAAACACAGGTTCAACAGAAGGACAAATCGCTCTTTATACTCATCGTATTAGTCATCTTACCGGTCATTTAAAGATTAACAGAAAAGATTTCGGTACGCAAAGAGCTCTTCTAAAACTAGTAGGACGAAGAAGAAGATTGCTTGATTATTTAAAAGACCAAGATATTGAAAAGTATCGTGCTTTAATAAAGGTTCTCAATATACGTAAATAATACTATAAAGGGCAATTTTCAGATTGCCTTTTTTCTTATCATATTAAAGCCAAAAATGTTATTAAATTAAAATAAATATGTACAATTTAGTTCAAAAAACAATTGATCTTGGCGATG
The DNA here is from genome assembly GCA_001769005.1 of Bacteroidetes bacterium GWA2_31_9b. GTDB lineage: Bacteria > Bacteroidota > Bacteroidia > Bacteroidales > UBA12077 > UBA12077. The sequence goes on from MENE01000141.1 coordinate 3,652, forward strand.
GAAAAATAATTACCATCGAAACAGGAAAGCTTGCAAAACAAGCAGATGGATCAGTTGTTGTTAAAATGGGGCGAACAATGCTACTTGCCACAGTTGTTTCGGCAAAAGAAGCAAAAGAGAATGTTGATTTTATGCCTCTTTCAGTAGAATACAAAGAAAAATTTGCATCTTTTGGCCGTTTCCCGGGCGGATTCTTAAAACGTGAAGCAAGACCATCAGATTATGAAATTCTAGTTTCAAGATTAATCGATAGAGCATTAAGGCCATTATTCCCAAGCAATTTTCATGCTGAAACATTTGTTAATGTTGATCTAATATCAGCAGACAAAGACGTTATGCCCGATGCTTTAGCTGGTTTAGCTGCATCTGCAGCTTTAAGCGTTTCAAATATTCCATTTAACGGTCCAATATCAGAAGTACGTGTTGCACGTGTAAATGGTAAACTAATGATTAACCCAACATTTACAGAACTCGAACAAGCCGACATTGATATTATGGTTGCTGCTACTATCGAGAATGTTATGATGGTTGAAGGTGAAATGAACGAGGTTTCTGAAACAGAAATGTTAGAAGCAATTAAATTTGCTCACGAAGCAATTAAAATTCAGTGTAATGCTCAGCTTGAACTTGCCAAAGAACTTGGTATAATTAAAAAAGAATTCTGTCACGAAACTCAGGATGAAGCTCTTCGTACTCGTATGCATTCAGATTTATACCAAAAAGCATACGATACAGCAAAGACATTTAAAGCTAAACATGAACGTTCTGACGCTTTTGATAAAATTAAAGCTGATTATATCGAACTTCTAAAGGCTGAAAATCCTGAAAGCGAAGTAAATGAAATGTACGTTTCACGATATTTTCATGATGTAGAAAAAGAAGCTGTTCGTAACCTGATTTTAAACGAAGGAATTCGTTTAGATGGTAGAAAAACCAACGAAATACGACCAATTTGGTGCGAAATAGATTATTTACCTGCAGCACATGGTTCAGCAATATTTACACGTGGTGAAACACAATCGTTAACTACTGTAACATTAGGTACAAAACTTGACGAGAAAATGATTGATCAGGTTTTAGTAAGAGGAACAGAAAAATTTGTATTGCATTATAATTTCCCTCCATTTTCAACAGGCGAAGCACGTCCATACAGAGGTGTAGGCCGTCGTGAAATTGGACACGGAAATCTTGCTCATCGTGCTTTAAAAAGAATGATTCCAACCGGACCAGAAAATCCATATGCTATTCGTGTTGTTTCTGATATCCTTGAATCAAACGGTTCATCTTCAATGGCGACTGTTTGTGCTGGTACTTTGGCATTAATGGACGCAGGTATTAAAATGAAGAAACCTGTTTCTGGTATTGCAATGGGTTTAATTACCGATACTAAAACAGGTAAATTTGCAGTATTGTCAGACATTCTTGGTGATGAAGATCATTTAGGTGATATGGATTTTAAAGTTACCGGAACAGTTGATGGTATTACTGCTTGTCAAATGGATATTAAAATCGAAGGTCTATCATATGAAATTATGACACAGGCTTTAGATCAGGCAAATAAAGGAAGAATGCATATTTTGAATAAGATGCTTGAAACAATTTCTGTTCCAAGAGCTGATTTCAAACCTCATACTCCACGAATCGTTCAGATTACAATTCCTAAAGACATGATTGGTGCTGTTATAGGACCAGGTGGAAAAATTATTCAGGATATTCAGGAGAAAACTGGTTCAACAATTACAATTACTCAAGAAGGTGATATAGGTATTGTTAATATTTTCTCTGAAAGCCTCGAATCAATTGAAAAAGCATTGTTCAGAGTAAATGGTATTGTTGAAATACCCGAAGTTGGTAAAGTATATAAAGGAACTGTAAAATCTATCGTTGCATTTGGTGCATTTGTAGAAATTTTACCTGGTAAAGATGGATTACTTCATATCTCTGAAATTGACTGGAAACGTCTTGAAAAGGTCGAAGATGCTTTAAAAGAAGGAGAAGTTATTGAAGTTAAAGTAATCGAGATTGACCAACGTAGCGGGAAACTTAAACTATCAAGAAAAGCTTTGTTGCCAAAGCCCGAAAAAGCTGAAAAGAATAATGAATAGTATTCAATATATGAATTGAAAGCGTGGTTTTTTAACCATGCTTTTTTTTTGTAAAAAAATCTGAAATTGAATTTGAAAAAGGAAACAATCATTTCTTTTGCAATTTTTAACGTTTTGATTAGAATAATTTTTAATTTTATACAGATTTAATTTTTTTGTAATTTTTAATATCGATTTTCTAAAAAGAAATATTTAAACTACTGCATATGATACGTAAAGCGTTGCCAATTCTGATTGTTGTATTTCTATTTATAGTTTCATGCACTAAAATACAGATACAATATCCGGAAACTAAAAAAGTTGATCAGAAGGATGTTTATTTTGGAGTTGAAGTTGCTGATCCTTACCGATGGCTCGAGAATGACACATCAATAGAAACTGAAAATTGGGTTAAATCACAAAATCAGTTAACATTTGATTATTTATCGAAAATTCCTTATCGTGAAAAAATAAAAGATCGTATTACACAGTTATGGAATTTCGAAACCATGCGAGCTCCATTTAAAAAGGCAGGGAAATACTTCTTTTTCAAAAACAATGGGCTCCAGAATCAGGATGTTTTATATATGCAAAATGCACTTAATGAAAAACCTGTAATACTTCTTGATCCAAATACCCTATCAGAAGACGGAACTGTTGCTCTTGGTGCTATAGAAATATCAAATAACGGCAAATATTTAGCCTACGAAATTTCAAAAGGAGGCTCAGATTGGCACGAAATATTTATTAAAGATATTGAAACAGGTGAAAATCTTCCTGATCAAATTCAATGGGTTAAGTTTTCGAAAATTGCCTGGTATAAAGATGGATTTTTTTACAGCCGATACGATGAACCTGCTTCAGGTGAAGAATTGTCGGGCATAAATAAATTTCATAAAGTGTTTTATCATAAATTGGGTACATTAGCCAAAGACGATAAATTGATTTACAATAATTCAGATTATCCATTAAGAAATTATTCAGCACAGGTTTCAAACGATGAGAAATATTTATTTATTTACGAAACCCAATCAACGAGCGGAAATAATTTATATGTTAAGAATTTAACCAAAAAAGATAATTTCGTAAAATTAACAACAGGATTTAATTATGATTATACAGTTCTTGATCATGTTGATGATAATTTAATAGTTCTAACAAATTACAATGCTCCTAAATACAAACTGGTTAGAATCAATGTAAATATTTTAAATGTTGGTAACTGGATTGATATTATTCCTGAAAATAAAGATGTTTTGAGAAATTGCGAGTTAGCAGGAGGCAAAATTATTGCTTCCTATTTACGTGATGCAAATTCAAAACTTGAAATGTTTGATATAAAAGGAAATTATTTATCAGAAATCGAATTGCCTTCATTTGGAGATGTTAGCCAGATAAATGGTTCAATAAATGATAATACATTGTTTTATTCATTCAGATCATTTACTGTACCATCTATTGTTTATTCGTATGATATCGAAAAATCAACATCTACCGTATTTTTTCAACCTAAACTTGATTTTGATATCACAAGATATGAAACAAAACAAGTATTCTTAACAAGCAAAGACGGAACAAAAGTTCCAATGTTTATTGTTCACAAAAAAGGATTGAAACTCAATGGGAATAATCCTACTCAGCTTTATGCATATGGAGGTTTTAATCAGAGTTTATTACCATCATTTAGTGTTGAAAGATTAATTTTACTCGAAAACGATGGTGTTTTCGCTCTTGCAAATATTCGTGGAGGTGGCGAATATGGTGAAAATTGGCACAAAGCAGGTATTGGTTTAAATAAACAAAATGTTTTCGATGATTTTATAGCTGCATCTGAGTATTTAATAAATGAAAAATATACATCACCTAAAAAACTATCTGTAAGAGGTGGTTCTAATGGAGGTTTACTTATAGGTGCTGTTATAAATCAACGACCCGATTTATTTGCGGTTGCTTTTCCAGAGGTTGGTGTAATGGATATGTTGAGATTTCATAAATTCACAATAGGATGGGCTTGGGTTGATGAATATGGTTCTAGTAAAGATTCAATCCATTTTGAAAACTTATACAATTACTCTCCATTGCACAATATTAGCGAAAACAATGAATATCCTTCGGTTATGGTGATTACAGCAGATCATGATGATAGAGTTGTACCTGCTCATTCGTTTAAATATATCGCCACCTTACAAGAGAAATATTCAGGAACAAATCCTGTGTTAATTCGTATTCAAACAAAAGCAGGACATAGTGCAGGTAAACCTACAAGCATGAGGATTGATGAAGCTGCAGACCGATGGGCATTTACTTTTTACAATATGAAAGTGAAACCAATTTATGCAGATTAAATTCTAAAAGTGTTTAAAAAAAAATAAAAATTTATATATTAAAGCTGTTTTGAAGATTATCTTTGAAACAGCTTTTTTAATTCAAATGCATTAAATTATAAAACGTGGATTTAAGTTATTTAGTTATTGAGGGAAATATTGGAGCAGGAAAAACTACATTTGCTAAACGAATTGCTGAGGAATACAATGCAAAGTTAATACTTGAGCAGTTTGCAGATAATCCATTTCTTCCGAAATTTTATTCCGAACCCGAAAAATTTTCATTTCAACTTGAATTGTCTTTTCTCGCCGAACGTTACCATCAGTTAAACAGTGAGCTTACTTCAAGAGACTTATTCAAATCGTTTACTATTGCAGATTATTATTTTATGAAATCGCTCATTTTTGCTAGAGCAACCCTAAAAGAAGACGAGTATAATCTTTATAGGCAGATATTCGACATTATTTATAAATCAATACCAAAGCCTGATTTATATGTTTATTTACATCAGGATGTGATTAATCTTAAGAAAAATATATGCAAAAGAGGAAGGGATTACGAACAGGGCATTAGTAATGAGTATCTTACAAAGCTTCAAGATGGGTATTTCGATTTTTTTAAACAGCAAAACGATATTCCATTTTTAATTATTAACATAAATAATTTAGATTTTGTTGAAAATCAAGCAGATTACGAAAAAATTAAAACTGTAATTTTTGCCGTAAAATATGAAAAAGGAATACAAAGAGTTATTATTTAACTGATGAAATCTTAATATTTTGTATGTATTTTTTTTATTTTTGCTTAAACATTAGTAAGTTTGTATTCTATTGAGAGAATTAACTAGAATTTTATAACAAATAATCAATTAAACTATGAAAAGAATTAACTATTTAGCGTCTTTCTTATTTGCAGCGATTATATTAAGTAGTTGCGGCGGATTAGATAAAATGAAAGAAGAAGCTTCAAATCTTAAGTACAATGTTACTCCTGCTGTGTTGGAAATGCACGGTGGTGTAGTAAAATATGCTATTACTGGCGATATTCCTGCTGAATGGTTCAACAAAAGTTGTACAGCAGAATTTACTCCAGTTTATAAATTTAATGGTGAAGAAGTTAAATTAGAAGCAAAGACATTCCAGGGCGAAAAAGTAGAAGGTAATAATAAAGTTATTGCTTTTGAAACTGGCGGATCTATAGACTTTGCAGGTCAATTTGATTATAAAGAAACAATGCGTGTTGGTGAATTACACATGGGCGTTATTGCTACTTTAAAAGATAAAAATTTAGATTTAGGTACTATTAAATTAGCTGATGGTATTATTTCAACTCCATTATTAGTTGAAAAAAATCCTATGGCAATTACTTTTGAAGATAATTTTCAAAGAGTTAGTGCTGAAACACAAAATGCTGATATTCACTACCAAATTCAACGTTCTGATGTTCGCAAAACTGAATTAACTGCTCAGGATGTTAAAGAACTTGAAGCATTTGTTAAAGAAAGTGTTGAAACTGCTAACAAAAAATTCAAAGGAATTGAAATTTCAGCTTACGCTTCACCAGATGGACCTGAAGCTTTAAACGAAAAATTATCTGCTGATAGAAAAAAATCTGCAGATCAGTATTTGGCTAAAGTTGTTGGTAAAACTAAAATGAGTAAAGAAGATGCTACAGCTATTTACCAAATGAAATCAACTGCTGAAGATTGGGATGGATTCAAAAAATTAGTTGAGGCTTCAACTATTCAAGATAAAGATCTTATTTTGCGTGTTCTTTCTATGTATTCTGATCCTATTGTTCGTGAAAAAGAAATTAAAAACATTTCTGCTACATACAAAGTATTAGCTGACGAGATTCTTCCACAATTAAGAAGATCAGAAATTGTTGTTAATGTTGAAAAAACTGGTTTAAGCGACGAAGAAATTATGGCTTTTGCAGCAAGCAACCCAGATACATTAGGTTTAGAAGAAATTTTATATGCAGGAAAATTAGCTCAAACAATTGAAGAGAAAGCTAAAATTTATACTGCTGCTACAGTAAAACATCCAACTTGTTTTAGAGCATGGAATAACTTAGGTTATACTAACATCATGTTAAATAACTTAACTGATGCAAAAGCAAATTTCGATAAAGCAAATGAAATAAAAGCTAACGATCCTATTATTACAAATAACTTAGGCGTTGTTGCTTTCTTGAATGGCGATAAAGAAAATGCTCAGAAATTATTCTTAAGTGCTACTGATGCTGGTAATTCAGTTGATTATAACTTAGGTATTATTAAAATAATGGATGGCGAATACGAAGCTGCAATTAATTATTTCCAGAACCATACAACTTTCAATACTGCATTAGCAATGTTATTAGCTGGTAAAAACGATTCAGCTATGAAAACTATTGATGCTGTTGAAAAAGATTATGCAATGAAATATTATTTGAAAGCTGTTATTGCTGCTAGAATTGGTAACGAAGGTGTTGTTTTAGAAAATCTTAAAACTGCTATTGAAAAAGACAACAGTTTAAAAGAATTAGCTAAAACTGATTTAGAATTCAGAACTTTCTTTGCTAATGACGTTTTTAAAGCATTAGTTGAATAACGTTGAAATTATATATTTAAAAAGGTGGTTCAATTGAACCACCTTTTTTATTTTATATCGAGTTTTATTTTTTTATACAATTCCCAGAGTACAATACCTGCGCTTACTGAAATATTAAACGAATGCTTTGTCCCAAATTGAGGGATTTCCACACAGTAATCACTTATATTTATTATTTCTTGCTGCACACCTTTAACTTCATTTCCAAAAACAATTGCATATTTTTCAGCAGGTTGTACATTAAATTTTTCAAGTGAAATTGAATCTCGAACTTGTTCAATGGAAATAATTAAATATCCTTTTTTCTTAAGTTCGTTTATTGCATCAAGTGTATTTTCGTAATATTCCCATTTAATTGATTCAGTAGCACCTAGAGCTGTTTTTTGAATATCGCGGTGCGGAGGAGTTGCTGTAATACCACATAAATTTATTTCTTCTATTACAAATGCATCTGAAGTTCTGAACACACTCCCAATATTATTTAAACTCCTGATATTATCTAAAACTACAACAATAGGTGTTTTCTCTGAATCCTTAAATTCATCAACACTTAGCCTGTTAAGCTCATTGTTCATTAATTTTCTCATTCTGGGATTTCTTATTTTATAATCTAAAAATTGGTTAAATGTATAAAAAATCAATAATTTCGTAAAGATTAAGTTACAAAAGTAAATTTTAAAACTATGAATATTCACGAATATCAGGCAAAAAGCATATTAAAACAATTTGGGGTTGCTGTACCTGAAGGAATAGTTATTGATAATCCAAAAGATGCAGTTAATGCTGCTAAAATAATAAAAGAAAAAACAGGTATGGATACATGGGCTGTAAAAGCTCAAATACATGCAGGAGGAAGAGGAAAAGGAGGCGGTGTGAAAATTGCTAAATCATTAGATGAAGTTGAAAAATTTGCTATAGATATTATCGGAATGAATCTGATTACTCATCAAACTGGTCCAGAAGGGAAAAAAGTAAATAAGGTACTTATTGAACAAAGTATTTATTATCCTGGAGAAAGCAAAATTCAGGAATTTTATATGAGTGTTTTATTAAATAGAGCAACCAGTCGAAATATTATTATGTATTCAACCGAAGGTGGAATGGATATAGAAACTGTTGCCGAAAAAACACCTCATTTAATTTATAAAGAAGAAATTGATCCAAAAGTTGGAATACAAACATTTCAAGCTCGTAAAATAGCTTTTAATCTTGGACTAAATGGCGAGGCTTTTAAAGGAATGGTTAAGTTTGTAATATCACTTTATAATGCTTATGAAAAAAGTGATGCATCGTTGTTTGAAATAAATCCTGTTTTTAAAACTTCAGATAATAAAATATTTGCAGCTGATGCAAAAGTAAATATCGACGATAATGCATTGTTCCGTCACCCTGATTATGAAGCCATGCGAGATATTTCTGAAGAAAATGCTGATGAACTTGAAGCAGGTAAGTACAATCTTAACTTTGTTAAACTTGATGGTAATGTAGGATGTATGGTTAATGGAGCAGGTTTAGCAATGGCCACTATGGATATTATTAAACTTGCTGGTGGCGATCCGGCAAATTTCCTCGATGTGGGAGGTTCTGCTAATGCTCAAACTGTAGAAGCTGGGTTTCGAATTATTTTAAAAGATCCAAATGTAAAAGCTATACTAATTAATATTTTTGGTGGTATTGTTCGTTGCGATAGAGTTGCTCAAGGAGTTGTGGATGCATATAAAGCAATTGGTACTATTCATATTCCTGTAATTGTTAGGTTGCAAGGTACAAATGCTGCAGAAGGCAAAATATTGATTGATAAATCTGGATTAAAGGTTTATTCAGCAACTACTTTGCAGGAAGCTGCTGATTTGGTTAAGAAATTGGTATAGTTTTATTATTTATCTGTTAAATGAGAATAAAAGAAAATATATTTTTTATCTGTGTTGTTCTATACTGTTGCTTATTATCTAATATAGAATTAAAAGCCCAAAGTAGTATTTCTGTTGGATTTGGAATACCTGATTATATTAATGCAGGATACCGTTATCATAAAGAACAAATGGGATTCGGATTATCCATTGGAGCACTTCCAACAAGTAATGAAAATATATTTACCGGAAGAGCTGGTTTTCTATATCATTTTTATGGAAAAAGAGTTTATTCATTGATAAAACCATGGTATATAAATCCTGGAATTGCATATAACAGTGTAAACTTTAATTCTCATTTTGATCAATATTTAATGATTGATATGAGAATTGGACGAGAGTTTTCATTAAATCACTTTTGGGGAATTTATTCAGAAATAGGGTTGTTTTATATTTTTTGGAAAGACGTTCAAGAAAAGGATTTTAGTTTTGCATTTGATTATAATTCTCCGATTATTCCATCTGTAAATATCGGTATTTATTATCGTTTTCCAGAAGGATGCAATTGTCCAAAACCCAGAAAACATTAATAAAACAAAGAAGAGGCTGTCCTCTAAATATCTTTTTAAAGGACAGTTTCTATATTACTTTTACCATTTTACAGGTTTTCTTCTAATTGGCATTGTCATGCAACGTGCACCACCACCACCACGAGGAAGCTCCGAACCTTCAATGGTTATTACATATTTTTTATAATTGTTTGGATCAATCTTGCCTTTAATAATATCGTTTGCTTTAATAACTTCAAAACCATTCTTATTTAATTCTTCAATGGTTGATGTATTTCTTTCGTATCCAATAACTTTTCCAGGGCCAATAGCAAAAAAGTTAGCCCCACTATGCCATTGTTCACGTTCTTGTGTCCATAAATCTTTTTTGCCGCCACAGAAAACTGGTTTTAAATCCATTCCAAGATTTTTTAATGCAGATACCATATTTTCTTCGTTGCTAATTTTAGTAACTTTTCCATTATCAACCTGAATATGGATGGTTTCAAATCGGTTTACTTCCAGAATTAATGGTTCATAAACCATACATTTGTCTGTATCCAGAAAAGTAAAAACCATATCGAGGTGAATAAATGATTCAGGTTTATACGGTAATTCCTGAACAAGAATATGTTGTTTCCCATTCTTTTGATTGATAAGTTTTTCTAAAATAAAATCAATTCCTTGCGATGTTGTTCTGGTTCCTTGTCCAATACATAAAATATCGTCGCGGGCAATTAATACATCGCCACCTTCAATAGTTGTGTTAGGTGTAAAGCTTCCGCTATTTAAAGGATTAATAGTTTTTGTAACAAAAATCTCATGGTAATCAAAAATTGCTTCCATAATTAATGATTCGCGCTCACGAACTGTATTTGCCATTCGTCCGATTAATACTTCGTTGAGCATTGAAATAGCTGAGTCTCGTGTGAAAAAGAAGTTATGTAAAGGTGGTAATGAATATCGCTCTTTACTTAAATATTTTGTAAGTGTATTTTTTTCTTCAATTACACCTTCTATTAATTGCCTTGAAAGTTCTTTGGCTTCAAGAGAAAACAGATGTTTATTTAAAAATTGTTTTTGCTCATATTTGCAAATTTTATGTAGAAGTGTTTCTTTAACTTTCTCATTCTTTAAAATATCTGTTAGTAAATCAGCTACTTGAAATGTTTTGGTTAATTTGCTTAATACTCCATTTAACTGAGAATATTCTTTTCTTGCAACATTTAAATTTAAAATATCGCTATACAATGCTCTTTCTGCATTTTGGGGTGTCATATTTTCAACTTCACTACCCGGTGTATGAAGAATTACTCCTTCAAGTTCACCAATTTCGGAGCTTACATCGATATGAATTTTTGATACCATATTATTATTTTTTATGTTAAAAAGAGAAAGGATTGTAAAATTATGAATTGTTCGTTAATATATTCAATAAAAAATAGTTAATAATTTTTGTAATTGAAAATTGAAATCATAAAAAACTTAAAATATTATAAAATAATTTCAATTAGAAATGGAACTAGAATAGTTAATACAACACCACTAAATACTGATATTATTGCATAATCTGAGCCAATATATTTTGTTATTACCGGCAGTGTTGTATCCATGGCAGTTGCTCCACCTGAGGCAATTGGGGCAAGTTTTCCAAAATATCGTGCAAAAACCGGAGTAAGCAATAAAGTTATTATTTCACGTGTAATATTTGAAAGCAATGCTATTACACCAAGTGTTTCATTTGATATTTCAGATATAAGTACACTTGAAAGGCTATAATAACCAAAACCGGAACCTACTGCCAATGAATCAATGAGAGAAAGGTTGCTTTGTAAAAGTGAGAATAAAGAAACACCTATATATGTTCCTGTAATTACTGATAACGGAACAAATAAGATTTTAAAATTAACTTCTTTTATAAGAGTTAATGCTTTTTTATTGCATCCAATCCCAATGCCTACTAAAAACATGAGCAAATACAAGGCATATAAACTATAATCATTTTGAAACAGATGCTCAGGTAAAAACCTGTAAATGCCGGTTATAACTCCAGCAACAAAAAAGGCCAATATTATTAAACTTCCTTTCATTTATTCTTGAAAAATAGATGATATACCAACCAAGCACATAAAATACTACCACCCACAGCAAATAATGTTAAGGAAATTGCTAGCAATCCAATTTTATCAAAATTTGCAACAATTTTTTCGTTAGCACCTACTGATAATCCTAGTAAAAACAATAATAAATATATCGACCAATTAGTTAAAAACCCTGTAAGCTTTATAAATTTTTCCTTTGAATGAAAAATCCATCCAATGGTTATTCCAAAGCCCATAAGTACGAGAACTATAATCATTATTCTTTTGTTGATTTAAATGATAAAATATGCCAACTTACTGCTATAGCAATAAACAAAAGTAACAATTTTAGGTAAAATTGTTGTACCACAAAGAAAATTGATGCAAGTATAGTAATCCATAATAAAAGTAACGACATTATTTTTGATCTTTTTGATATGGTTTTATGATGAATATAATTTTGAATATGTGTTCCCAGATATCTGTGATTTATTAACCAATTATAAAGTCGTTTTGAGCTTCGCATAAAAAGTGCAGCCGATAATAATAAAAATGGAGTTGTAGGCAATAAAGGTAAAAATATACCTATTATTCCTAGTCCTAACGAAATTAATCCGAGTGAAACAAATAATAACTTAATTGCTTTATTTGTTGAATGATTTATTTTATTTTTCACAACATGGTTACCTGTTATCTTTAAAACCAATTTTAGTATGTGTCCCATCGCAAAATGGTTTGTTCCCAGAATTTCCACATCTGCATAAAGTTAATATATCCGCTTTAGGTAATTTGTTCCCATCGTGATCATATATAATAAAGTCTCCTGAAATAATCGCAGGACCATCATGTATAATTTGAATTTTTGTTGATGGCTCAGATGTTGGTGTAATTTCTGTATTTACATCATAAACTTCAATTGGTTTTTTTAGTTCTTTATTCAGCGAGAAAGTTAATGCTTCGGTAGGGCATTGATTCACAATTTCAATTATTTTGTCTGTTGTTGATCCTTCCATATTTACCCAAGGTCGCTTTGCAGGATCAAAAACACTTTTCAATCGTGTATAACAAATTGTTGAATGAACACATTTACTGGGTTGCCAATGAACAGTAATTTCACCATTTGTATAATCTCTGTCATTTTTATTCATATTAAAATTTTTATGTTAAATATACATAAAATATACATATAGTAATTGTACACATTTTTAAGATAATTGTTTTCAGACATAACTAAAATTATAAAACAATATTCATTAATATTTATAACAATTTGCATATTCGTTCGTAATATTGTTCAAAATATTGTTTTACTCTATATGAAAAGCTGGAATTACATAATCATTTTATTAATGCTATCTATTACAACTAAAATAGATGGTCAAAATGTTATTATGCGGGGCGATTCAATAATAATAACTAATGCAATTGTTCTTGATGGCGATACAATTCCAAATATTCATTTAAAAGAAATTGTAGTTTTTCCTGAACTTATATTCAAAAGCAAACAAGAAGCCAGAAGATATACGAAGCTTATGCGCGATTTAAAAAGAGTATATCCATATGCCAAACTTGCAAAAGATAAGCTTGATGAGTTGGAACGAGAATATGTTGTTCTGAAAACTGAAAAAGAGAAAAAAGAATTTACAAAAACGATTGAAAAGCAATTACTCGACGAATTTGGTCCAGAGCTTAAAAAGCTAACAGTAACTCAAGGCAGATTACTTCTAAAACTTATCGATAGAGAAACCGGGAATACCTCGTATGAGTTAGTAAAAGAATTAAGAGGAACATTTTCAGCAGTTTTCTGGCAGGCTATTGCTCGATTATTTGGATCCGATTTAAAATCAGAATATAATGCCGAAGGTGATGATTACCTCATTGAACGAGTTATTATTCTGATTGAACATGGACAAATTTAAATCATCTCAAAAAGTGTTTTAACCAGATTATTTGCTCCGTCACCAATTTGTCCGATTGAAGCATCAAGCATATAGCAAGGTGTTGTTACAATTTTATTCTTTTTATCGATTATTACTTCACCATGTGTAGTTTCTTTGTGTGTAGCACCCATCTTTTTTACGTCATCGGAGGTGCTTTTATCTTGACCAATCGTTATTTCTACATTGCTTAAAACCTTTGCCAATAAAACAGGTGAAATACACATTGCTCCAATAGGCTTGTTTTGTTCAGCCATACTTCGTATTGCTTTTTCAACGTCATGGTTTACCTTACAATTTATTCCTTCGAATGCATAGGAGCTTAAATTTTTAGCGACTCCAAAACCACCAGGAAAAATTAGTGCATCAAAATCATTCGCCTTAAATTCCGATAAATTTTTTATTTTACCCCTGGCAATTCGCGCCGATTCAACTAAAACATTTCTTTTTTCTGGCATTTCTTTTCCTGTGATATGATTGATTACATGATGTTGTTCAATATCGGGAGCAAAAACTTCATACATACCACCATTCTTT
>MENE01000142.1:0-14932 GCA_001769005.1 Bacteroidetes bacterium GWA2_31_9b
CTTTGGCGCGGAAACGCAATCAGTGATTTGCCTTCATTTGAACCATCAGTCGAAATTCAGTTTAGGGGTTTATCTTCAGGGATTTGGGCGGCACAAAGTATTGATGGAAAATATTCTGAATTGGATATTTACTTAAAGTACTCGATTAAAAATATTTCTTTCGGAATATTTGATTATTATTGTCCTTCATCGTTTAAAGAGATTGGTAACTACTATAATTTAAATCAAAGAACAACAAAACATACTCTGGATTTTCATTTCTTTTATAATGGATCTAATAATTTCCCATTTAAATTCCTAATTGCCACAATGGTATTTGGCGATGATATAAATCCAGAATCAAATAAAAATTACTATTCAACTTATGCAGAGATTGACTTTACTTTAAAGATTCAAAACCTAAGAATTTGTTATGTTTTGGGATTTAATCCATATAAAAGTTATTATGGTGATAAATCAGGAATAATAAATACAGGAATAAAAACCTCAGGGAAATTGAATCTTTCAAGAAAATCATCAATCCCAATTCAAACATCAGTTCTTTTAAACCCTTTGAATGACATTATTCATATTTCAATGGGAATCACAATTTAAAAGTATACCACTCATTAAAAAATTTAATTTCACAAACCTTTTGCAATTTAATCAATTTTAATATCTTTAATTTTTATAGATTTATACGGGATTTTTAATTAACACGAATAAAAAGCTATTTTTGCAATTATTTAAAAACAAAATTCATAAAAAGTCGTATTAAAATTTAATTTAACGGTTTAATTAAATGATTTTAACAGATCAAGAAGTCACTTATTTTGTAACAACTATAAAAAATTCATCCCCGTATGATTTTAGTGAGTATTCTGAAAAATCACTAAAAAGAAGGTTGCAAAAAATCCTGCTTGATAATAATATGGACTTGATAGCCTTAATTAATAAATTAAAAACCAATAAAGAATTTCTTGAACAAACCGTTAAAGATATTACTGTTAATACTACAGAACTCTTTCGCGATCCATTAATTTGGCAAACTTTAAAATACAGGATACTCCCCAAATTTTCTGAAAATAAAACGATTAACATTTGGCATGCTGGCTGTTCTACAGGTCAAGAGGTTTACTCTATGATGATTCTATTAAACGAATTGGATTTACTTGATAAAGCAAAAATTTTTGCAAGTGATATTAACACCGATGCCCTTGAAGCAGCTAAAAAAGGACTATATAAATACAGATTTAATATAGGGTATCTTGATAATTTTGATAAAGTAATAAAAGAAAATCCTTTTAATTACGATGAGTACAACGATGTTCCATATAATAAATATTTTAAAATCGACAAAGTTTCCGATTCTATAATAATGAATGACTTCTTGAAGAAGAAACCAATTTTCAGGCAACACGATTTGGTTAAAGGTGAAAATTTATACTTTGCTAAATTCGATTTAATACTTTGCAGAAATGTAATTATTTATTTTAAATACAGTTTGCAAAATAAGGTTTTCAAGCTTTTCCAAGATCATTTATACACAAATGGCTATTTAGTATTAGGAATGCATGAAACAATGCTTGGAGATATAGCATCGCGATTCGATAAAAAGGGACAAGCATATAGAAAAAAATAATTTTTAAAAAAATATTTCACGTTTAAATAAAGAAATGAGCATATTCGAATTAGGCATAGTAGATACAAGAAATATAATTAGACTTTTAGATGATGTTTATAATTATGATTTTAAGAATCATGCACTCACTTTTTTTAAACGCAGAGTCGAGAATTTTATTAAAATGCATAATTTAAGAGATGCAGAAGGATTCATCCAAAAAATTGAAAAAGACAAGATGTTCTTTGAGATTTTTTTAAAAGATATTTGTGTTGAAACAACAGAAATGTTTAGAGATCCTTCATTATGGAGATTACTAAAAGACGACCTGCTTCCAAAAAACATTGCAAATAATCAGAATTTTAAAATCTGGATCCCTGAAGTTACTTCAGGTGAAGAGCTTTATTCTTTGTTGATTATTCTTAAAAAAGCGCAACTAATTGATAAGGTGCAAATAATTGCATCAAGCATTAGTGATATTAACCTTGAACGAATTAAATCAGGATTATTCGACTCAAAAAAAATTGAGGTTAATGATGCAAATTATGCCCGAATTTATAATGATAACGGATTGTCTGATTATTATACCATAAAAGAAGATGGTGCTTATTGGGATATATCACTCATTGAAAACGTAAAACTTATAAAACAAAATATTATATTTGATGATTATCCAAAAGGAACAAAATTGATTTTCTTTAGAAATCAAATGATTTATTACAATCAGATTTTACAAGAACGATACATGAAAATAATGTATAACAGTTTGGTTCCAGGAGGTCACTTATTAATAGGAAATAACGAAAAGATTGATTACTGGAATTCTGATAAGGATTTTGTTTTAGTAAGTGATACAGAGTGTATTTATAAAAAGAAATTATCATAATAAATGTATAAAGCAGTAGTTATAGGCGGATCGGCAGGAAGTTTTCAGGTAATCACCCGAATACTAAACTCATTGCCTAAAAATTTTCCACTACCTATTCTTTTAAGTTTACATAGATTAAAACATGTTCGATCTGGTTTTGTTGAAGCATTATCGATAAAATCTGGTATTGAAGTTGTTGAACCTTTTGATAAAGACACAATAAAACCAGGTAAAGCATATCTTGCTCCATCAAACTATCATATGTACATAGAGCTAAATAAAAAAATTGCTCTATCAACTGAAGAGCCAGTAAATCATTCGAGACCTTCAATAGACCTTACGTTTGAAACAGCAGCACAAGCATATCGCGATAAAATTGTTGGAATTATTCTTTCAGGAGCAAATCGTGATGGTGCATATGGATTAAAAAAACTAAAACAACTGGGTGGCCTAGCTATTGTTCAAGACCCAAATGAATGTCAGGTAAAAACTATGACTGAAGCGTCCTTGAAAATGACACAGGTAGATCATATATTTACAACACAGCAAATAATTAACTTTTTACAAAATCTAAAATGATATTTGTACATGGGAAATTTAAATAAATTTAAAATTTTTACTTTTAGTACATTGCTTCTTCAACTTGTTGTGAGTTTTATTTTATTTGCTCAAATCCAGAATTTATCTGTTTTAAACGATTTAAATACTGACAAGTCATTTATTTTTATTCTGATTTTACTTATTATTTTTATCAGTTTTATTCTTTTTATATTAGTTATGTTACTTATTAAAAAAAGTCAGTTATTAGAACAACTAAATGAAAAAAAGGAAATTGTAATTGAAGATAAATCGAAAGAGACAGAAGAAATTGTTGAGAATGTTTCTGAGGACATTAATGTTGAATATTATTTAAAGAAGTTAATCCCAAAGGAAGATTCAAAAATGAATCTTAAAAAATATACCGAAAAAATATTAAGCAATTTTGCCAAAGAATTCGATATTGTTCAAGGATTATTTTTTATTAAAGAAAAAAATACCGGGGAATTTTCAATTGCAGGTAAATATGCCTATTTTGGCGAAACCGAACCTGAAAATTTTAAAATAGGAGAAACGCTTTCTGGTCAAGTAGCAAAAAATATGAATATACTATATCTTAGCGAAATACCTGAAAATTATGTAACAATCCTTTCAGGGCTAGGAAGTAGTTCGCCAAATCAATTAATAATAGTACCAGTAATTAATAATAATGAAACAATTGCAATTATTGAATTTGCTTCATTTAAAGAATTTAAAAAAAGTACACAAAAATTGTTAGAAGCCGTTTCGCTAAAAATTGGTGAAT
Organism: Bacteroidetes bacterium GWA2_31_9b; assembly: GCA_001769005.1. Lineage (GTDB taxonomy): Bacteria > Bacteroidota > Bacteroidia > Bacteroidales > UBA12077 > UBA12077. Next base: position 3,811 of record MENE01000142.1, read on the forward strand.
CGCTGATTAAATATTAAACATTCAATGAGTAATATGGTTAACAGGAATCATAATATTAGTTCTAAATCAAATAATGATATCTTAATAGGTGCTGCGATATCACTTATTTTTCCTGTTATTGCATGGATGATTGATATTTTTACTCACAATTTAACAGTCTCTATTTCTACCATAAAAGAAATGCATCTGAATAATCCTGTAATCTGGATAATTGATTTTGCTCCAATCATATTTATAATTATTATTTATATCTATTACTTAAAACGGAAGAAAGACCGAGAAGCATTTCAGAAAATTATTGAACAACGAAATGCTGATATAAGTAGAAACGCAACTTTTGCTAAGCAAATAGGTGAAGGCAAGTACGATGTTCAGTACAAACTCGACGAAAATGACATTTTAGGCAAATCGCTTTTAGTTATGCGCGACAACCTTCTAGCAAGTAATAGAAAAGAAAAAGACGATAATTGGATATCAGATGGTAGAGATTTAATTCAAAATATCTTACGAATACAAAATAATATCAATGTACTTACTTACGATGTTATAGTTCAGCTTATAAAATATATTGATGTTATTCAAGGCGCCTTTTATATTTATAATGAAGAAGAAGACAAACTTATAAATCTTGCAACCTACGCATACAACAGACGCAGATACATTAATCAGGAGTTTAAAGTGGGTTATGGTTTAATTGGGCAATGTGCATACGAAAAAGATATTGTTTATCGAACAGAAATACCAAATGATTATGCAACAATAACTTCAGGTATTTTAGGTGATAAAAAACCAGCAAGCATACTTATAGTTCCATTAATTACTGAAGAAAAATTACAAGGTGTTTTGGAATTTGCATCAATAAAATCTGAATTTCCTCATCTAACAATAACTCTTCTCAAAGAACTTGGCGAAATTATAGCACGTACGCTATATAATCTGAAAATGAATCAGAAAACAGAACGTTTGTTGGAGGAATCTCAACAAATGACAGAAGTGCTAAAAGAAAATGAAGAAGAACTTCGTCAGAATGCAGAAGAAATGAGAGCAACCCAAGAAGAGCTCGAAATCTCAAACAAAAAATTAGAAGGACAGATTAAAGAAGTAGAAAATGCTCAGAAACGACTACATTCATTACTCGAAAATGCATCAGAGGTTATTTCGATTTACGATAGTGAATTAAAACTTATATACCAAAGTCCATCAGTTAGTAAAATTTTGGGATACACTCCAGAAGAGATGATGAGCGGAAAAGATATGGACAGGCTTACTGCAAAAGGAGAAGCAGCAATGAAGGAGATGTTCGATTTAGTACTTAGTGATCCTGAAACTGCCAGAACAATTCAATATACATACATAAAAAAAGACGGTAAGAAAATACATATTGAAACTACAGGTAGAAACCTACTTCACGACAGCGCTATAAATGGAATTATTCTAAATTCTCAAGATATTACAGAACGCAAACGTGCCGAAAAAGAAGAAAGGATGAAAAGTAAAATGCAGTCTCTCTCTGAAAACAGTTTGGACTTAATTTTACGGATGAACACAAAAGGTCAGTTTTTCTATGCAAACCCAGTTGTTGAGGATTTTATTGGCACTAAATCAAAAGATGTTATTAACTCTCGACTCGAAGATTTAGCTATTGATGAAGTGCTTATTAATTTTTTTAAAGATTCTATTCGTCATATACGTAAGACTAATCAAAAACTAAATCAGGAAATAACAATTCCTACAATTTCTAAGGGACAACGAATAATGAGTTTTAATGCAATCCCCGAATTTAATGAGAACGAACTTGAAACAGTTCTTTTTGTAGGACATGATATTACCGAAGCAAAAGAAATTGAACTGGAAATCAAAGAGAAAAACAATAAAATAAACGAAAGTATTAATTATGCTCAAAGAATCCAATCATCAATACTTCCGAGCACGACATTAATACAGGAACATTTGCCAAAATCATTTATTTACTATTTACCTCGAGATGTTGTTAGTGGTGATTTTCCATGGTTCTTTAAAAAGGACGAAATATTATATGTTGCAGCAGTAGATTGCACTGGCCATGGTGTTCCGGGAGCTTTGCTTTCATTTATCGGATATTTCCAATTAAACAATATTGTTGACCATGATATTAACTTTACAGCAGGTCAAATACTCGACAACCTTCATTTTGGTGTACGTACAACTTTAAAACAAGACAGAATCGATGCCGAAGCGCGTGATGGCATGGATATTGCCCTTTTGCGTATCAATTTACAAAAGAAAGAACTTCAATTTGCAGGAGCTCATCGTCCATTATTTTTATTACGTAACAACTTACTAGAAGAATTTAAAGGGAATAGAAAAGCTATTGGAGGTATTCCTCACAGAAAAATTGCTGAAAAAGATTTTGAAAATCACGTAATTGAAATTAAAAAAGGAGATAAAATATTTTTCTTCTCCGATGGATTACCTGATCAAATTGGAGGAACAGAAGGAAAGAAATATTCTCCACAACGAATTCGTGATAATATACTTGAAAACAAAGAACTAACTATGCAACAATATGCTAGCTTGTTTTCAGCAGATTTTAAAAAATGGAGAGGCAAAAACAAACAGATTGATGATGTGTTATTAATTGGAATAGAATTTTAATTTTTTATTAATTTTAATAAATATTAATTTTACAACTTATGGATAAAAGTAATGTAAAAGGGTTTCTAGAATTCGTTTATGATTTTTACCGGTCTATGAAAGCCCACGAAATTACTTTGGTATATGAAGGTGAGATTACTCATCAAATTACCAAAGCATTTACTTCTCTTACAGAATCAAACATGGCCAAAGAGTCAGAAGCGAATTCTGTTCAGAAAAAAGTATTCCATGTTATGGTTGAGTGTTTGCAAAATATAAGTAAACATGCCGACTCATTCGGTTCTGATGACTTTTTATTTGCAGGACGTGGTATATTTATGGTAAGTAAAGGAAAAAACGATTATCATGTTACTACCGGTAATGTAATTGAAAATGATAAAATCGAAGAACTTACCGAAATGTTAAATCATATCAATAGTCTTGATAAAGAAGGTTTGAAAAATTTGTATAAGAATCAGATGAAAGAAGGTAGGCTTTCAGAAAAAGGCGGCGCTGGACTCGGCTTTATAGATATAGCAAGAAAAACAAGTAATAAACTTGATTACCATTTTCTACCTATCGATGAAGGAAGTTCATTTTTCCTTTTAACATCATCAATTTCTAGATTAGCATAATATAATAATAATTATACCATGGAAGTAATTAAGATTAAAGGTACAGACGATACTCCAACAATAATTCTTGATAAAGAAAGTGGCGTATTTGAAATCTCAGGAAGATCGCTCCCTGAAGATGTTACCACCTTTTATGAGCCAATATTAAACTGGCTCGATGAATACCAGGAAGAGGCAAACACTAAAACAGTGTTTTCTTTTAAATTGGTTTATTTTAATACTGCTTCATCAAAGCTTATTCTCGATATTTTAATGAAACTCGAAGATATGCATGAAAATGGGAAAGAAGTACTAATAAAATGGTATTTCCCAGAAGACGATGAAGATATGGAAGAAGCAGGTGAAGAATATGCTGATATTGTTGATGTTCCCTTTGAACAAGTAAGTTATAATTTATAAGTTTTTCTTTATTAATATTCTTATTATTAAAGTATGAGTGAGGAAATTTTAAAAGCCCTAATGCAATTGTTTGCATTAATCGTAAAACAGGATGAAGGTGTAGAATCTAACGAAAGGGAATATGTTGAAAATTTCTTAACTCAGCAATTAAATGATGAGGCTATTCCTGAATACCTGGCTTTATTTGACGAAATGGCCGGATTAACTGGTGATGATAAAGAAGAAAAATCTGATAAAGTTAAGCTTACATCTGTTAAAGATTCTGTTCGAATATTAGGAATATGTAAAAAGATTAACAAAACACTTACTCAAAAACAAAAAGTAATTGTTCTAGTTCGTCTTTTTGAGTTAATAAATTCTGATAGAAAATTTTCAGAACAAAGAATGGCAATTATTAATACTGTTGCCGAAGTTTTTAAACTTACAAAAGAAGAATTTATTAGTATTGAAAGTTTTGTAATAAATAATGAGGTTGATAAACTTGATTTTTCATGCAATCTGATTATAAGCGAAACTAAACTTGATACAAAAGAAAGTAAGCAAGTAAAAGTTGACTCACTTGAAGGAAATATTTTAATTCTTCAGGTTAAAAGTGTCGACCTTTATTTTATGCGTTATACTGGACAGGAAGATGTTTTCTTAAATGGACTGCCTGTTAATTACAAACGTATATATTTATTTGCAAATGGCGGTACAATTAAACTCCCCAAAGGAAAACCAATATATTATAGCGATATAGTTGCACATTATTTAGCCGATTCTACTTCAGTAAAAATATCATACTCGACCCAAAACCTTAATTTTATTTTCCCAAACGGAGGAGTTGGTTTACGAAATATAAATTTTTCAGAAGATCAAGGCAAGCTTATAGGATTAATGGGAGCTAGTGGAGCAGGAAAAACAACCTTGCTAAATGTTTTAGCCGGATTAAATGAGCCTACAAGTGGTCAAATTCTAATTAATGGAATAAATCTTCATACTGAAAGAGAAAAAATTGAAGGTGTAATTGGTTATATTCCTCAAGATGATTTGCTTATAGAAGAATTAACAGTTTATCAGAATTTATATTATAATGCTAAGCTTTGTTTTAACGATAAATCTGAAGAAGAAATCAATGCATTAGTCGATAAAACTCTTATAAATCTTGGACTTCACGAACGCAAGCATCTTAAGGTAGGAACTCCTCTTAACAAAATGATTAGTGGAGGCCAACGTAAAAGATTGAATATTGCCCTTGAGTTAATCAGAGAACCATCCATACTTTTTGTCGATGAACCCACATCGGGTTTGTCATCAAGAGATTCTGAAAATGTAATGGATTTGCTTAGAGAATTAGCACTCAAAGGGAAATTAATTTTTGTTGTTATTCATCAGCCATCGTCAGATATTTATAAAATGTTTGATAATATGATGATTCTTGATACCGGTGGATATATGATTTATTATGGCAATCCGGTTGAAGGAGTTATGTATTTTAAACGACTTGATGCTCAAATTAATAGTGAAGTAGGTGAATGTCCAACCTGCGGAAATGTGAACCCTGAACTGATATTTAATATTATTGAAGCAAAAGTAGTTGATGAGTATGGCAAATATACTCTTCAAAGAAAAATCTCTCCACTTAAATGGGAAGAAAATTTCAAAGAAAATATTAAATTATCAAAGGTTGAACCAGTTACAGAACCCCCTCCATCAACTTTAAGGATTCCATCTTGGTTAATCCAATTAAAAATATATACTATTCGTGATTTCTTATCTAAAATAAGCAATAAACAATATATTGCCCTGAATTTACTAGAAGCACCATTGTTAGGTTTAATATTATCCTATATTATAAGATATATTGCCGACCCAAATTCAAGGCAATATATTTTCCGTGAAAATGAAAATATTAATATCTATATTTTTATGATATTAATTGTTTCTTTATTTCTAGGATTAACGGTTAGTGCCGAAGAAATTTTCCGTGATAGAAAAATTTTAAAACGAGAAGCTTTTTTAAATTTGAGTCGATCAAGTTATTTAATTTCAAAAATATTTATATTATTTACTATTTCTGCTATTCAGGCTTTTCTATTTATACTTAGTGCAAACAATATTATAGGCGTACGAGGTATGATGTTCGAATATTGGTTTGCTTTATTTACAACAGCTGCTTTTGCAAATATGTTGGGATTAAATGTATCAGCTTCATTCAATTCTGCTGTTACCATTTATATTTTAATCCCATTGTTAATGATTCCAATGATGATTTTAAGTGGAGCTATGTTTCCGTTTGATAAAATGAATCGAACAATTGGAGGCATTAAAAAAGTACCTTTAGTTGCTGAATTTATGCCAACAAAATGGTCTTTTGAAGCATTAATGGTTAATCAATTTAAAGACAACGAATTTGAAAAAAATTTTTATGAAATTGAAAAACGAGAAAGTAATTCAGATTTTAAAAACGTACATTATATTCCTGAGTTAGAAAATCAATTATCATATATTGAAAATAACTGGCATCGAATAAATGAACCAGATGTTAAAGTTAGAATAATTGATGGTTTGGCATTATTAAAGAATGAACTTAATAAAGAACAATACAGATCGGGGATGATGTTTGAATCTGTTAATCAACTTGAAATATCTACATATAACGAAATTGTTTTAGGTAAAACAACAGATTACTTAAACAAACTCAAATTACATTATAGCTCAATTTTTCAAAAAGCAAATAGCGAAAAAGATAATAAAATACGGTTTATTAAAAAAAATCAACCTGGATTGTATGAGTCTAAAAGAGATTCATACCACAATGCAAGTGTTGAAGATCAAGTTAAAAAAGTGTTTGAAAAAAATAAAATTTTACGATATAAAGACGAATTAGTGCAACAAATAGATCCTGTATTTAAAGATCCTGATATTGAAGGATATTTAAATTTCAGATCACATTTTTTTGCTCCACAAAAATATTTTGCAGGTAAATATCATGATACATACTGGTTTAATATGCTTTTTGTATGGTTTATGACATTGGTTTTATATGTAACCTTGTACTATGAGTTACTTAAAAAGTTTCTTTCTTTACCCGATTACGTGAAGTTTAGAAAATAAATATTTCTTACTATTGAATATTTTTATATCTTTATGGGATATGTTTTATATATATAATTTGATAAATCAATCAAAAAAATATGATTAAACGTTTGATTTATATATTCATACTTGCTTTAATTCTTACATCTTGTAAGAATTGTACGAATAATAAGAATGCAGATCAAGATTTTGAAACAGAATTTAATTTACCTGACTCTGGTGAAATTTATGATGGAGACCTTGAAATTTCAGAATCAGCTATAAATGAAATTGTACAAAACATCTCTTCACCGGTTGAAATGGCTGCTCTTATTAAAAGTTTAGGTGTACCATACTCAAAAGAATATTTAGCTTCAACCGACTATGTTGATAATTATGACACTAATTATAAAAAAGCTTTAGGTTTAGGTATTTTTGGAGCAGATTTAGGCTACTTAAATATGTACAACAAAACAGGATCCGTTATTGATTATATTTCTGCAATAAAAAAACTAGCTGACGGAATACGAGTTGGACAGTTCTTCGATTTTACAACATTGAAACGATTAGCAACGAATAATCAAAATCTGGATTCGTTAATGTATATTTCTGTTCAGAATTTTAATCAAATGGACCGATATTTGCGAGAAACCAAAAGAAGCAATTTAAGTTCTTTGATTGTTGCCGGTGTTTGGATCGAAAGTATGTATCTTGTTGGTGAAGTATCAAAGAAATCACCAAGTTCTGAATTAACCGAAAAAATCGGAGAGCAGAAAATAATACTTAGTAATTTAATGATATTACTTAAAAATTATGAAAAAGTCCCAGAATTTAAAGGATTAATCGATGATTTAAATGATATTCAGGATATGTATAAAAAAGTAATAATTACATATGAAAAAGGCGAACCTGAAGCAATTGAAGAAGATGGCATGTTAGTTATAAAACAAAACGACAAACAATTTATTGAAATTTCAGATGATATTAAAACTAAAATAATTATCAAAATTTCTGATGTACGCAATAAAATAATTCAATTGTAAATATGAAATATAGGTATATACTATTTATTTTGTTTGTAAATATTTTACTTGGGTATAATTTAAAATCTTATTCTCAATCAGGTCAGGAATTAGTAGATATTTGTAATATTATTGCTGATGAAGCAACCTATTTAAAAGATTTTCAGGTTAAACTCGATGCTGCTAAACCAGGTGAAGAAAAACCCACATCACGGTTTTCAGTTTTATTAAGTAAAAATACAATTTATAGATTTTCAATTTGTAATTCTAAGGATTATCCCGGAAAAGCAATAGTTCAACTTTACGATAACAATAGATTGTTGGGTAGTAATTATGTTGTTGCTTCAGGAAAAAATTATCCGACTTTTGATTTCCAATGCCAGACAACAGGAGTTTACCATATTTTTATTGACTTTAAAGAAGGAGAACAAGGATTAGCTGTTGCTCTTTTATCGTTTGTAAAGAAATTCTAAAATTAGTAATCTTTTTTAATAGCTCATTTACCAAAATGAGCTATTTGTATATATATCAGTCCTGCATATAATAATATTAGAATTGCATTTTGGATATGATTTTTTTTAAACGAGTAAAAATAATCGGATAATAAGTATGAAATTGGAATGCTCAAAATGTAAATTATTTCAAATGAACTTCTTTTAAAAAAGAGGAATATTCCCAATCCAATAATAAAATACCAAAAATTAATCACAAAATACTTACGTGTTTTAATCTTACGATTCTGGAAACTACTGATTAAATTCAAACTAGCTATTAGAATGATTAAAAATAATAAAGAATAAAATAGAATATAAGATAAATGAATATTTTTAAAATCAGTAATAGAAGTATATTCTAATTTAATATTATTTAGAATATTAATTAAAGTATTGTTATCAAAAAATACATAGAAAATAAGGAAAGTAAAAAAAATAGGAGTTAGAAATCCTAAAATACTTACAATCCATTCTCTTCCTATAAAAGGCCTAAGAATAATGAGTGCTATCCAGATTAATAAAATAAAAATTGCAAAAGGAGCCCAGAATAGACTTGCAATTGCTGTAAAAAATCCAGCAATATAAATATCATTCAAAGCATAATCTGAACGATAAATTTTATAGATATTAAAAAGCGCAAAAAAGATAAAGAAATTCCCAATTAATATTGGATTTATCATTTGAATTGCAACAAAACTACTTGAAATAATTATATAAAAGAATGCTGGAAGAAAAGTCCTGAAATTTATTAAAATAAATTTTTGATTTACCCAAACAAGTAAGAGTCCTTGAATTATAACCAATATAAATGCAAAAACAGTAAGGAATAAAATATTATTTTTAAATAATCCGATTAATAACTTGTAAAAAAGCATTGATATTGTATCAGCTTGAAATTCTAATACAGGTTGATGAAATAATGTGAAGGACCAAAGTGCAATACCCGAAATAATTGCTAAAATTATAACGAAGGGTCTATTGCTTTTTAAAATACCTGATACCATAAAGAATTTATTTTAAGTCTAAACCAATATCTTTTCTGTAATATTTTCCTTCAAAATCAATTTTTTGAGCATTTTTTAAGCTCTTATTTAATGCTTCTGATATGTTATCGCCAAAAGATGTGATTGCAATTACACGGCCTCCATTTGTAACTATATTCTTACAATCAATTTTTGTTCCTGCATGAAATAATAATGAGTCATCAACATGACTAAGGTTCCTGATAACTTTTCCATTCTGATAACTTTCCGGATATCCACCAGAAACTAACATTATTGTTGCAGTAGTTCTGGAATCAATTTCGATTATTGCTTTTTCAAGGGTTTCATTTGCTACATGTTCAAAAAGATCAAGTAAGTCGGATTTTATTCTTGGAACAACAACTTCAGTTTCAGGATCTCCTAAACGAACATTATATTCAATTACAAATGGATCACCATCTACATTAATAATACCAAAAAAAATAAATCCTTTATAATGAATACCTTCTTTTACTAAACCTTTGTTTGTAGGGATAATTATCCTTTTCTCAATTTTATCCATGAATTGTTTGTCGGCAAAAGGAACAGGTGATATTGCTCCCATACCTCCAGTATTTAATCCTGTATCTCCTTCACCAATCCTTTTATAATCCTTAGCTTCGGGTAATATTTTATACGATTTACCATCTGTAATTACAAATACTGATAACTCAATACCCTTTAGGAATTCCTCAATAACAACTTTATTACTTGCAACACCAAATTTACCTTCTAACATTTCTTTAAGCGTTGATTTAGTCTGAGCAATATCTTCGAGAATAATAACACCTTTTCCGGCTGCTAAACCGTCTGCTTTTAATACGTATGGAGGTTTTAAGGATTCTAAAAACAGATATCCTTCATTCAAATTATCTAATGTAAAGGATTTGTATTTTGCTGTTGGGATGGAGTATTTTTCCATGAATGATTTTGCAAAATCTTTACTTCCTTCGAGTATAGCTCCTGCTTTTACAGGTCCAATCAAAGGAACATGTTTTAATTTATCGTCAGCAAGAAAATAATCATGTATACCATTTACAAGAGCCTGTTCTGGCCCTACTATTACTAACTCAATATGTTTTTCAATTACAAAATTTTTAACTTCAGAAAATTTCGCTGTATTAATATTAACATTTTCACCATATTCATGAGTTCCTGCATTTCCGGGTGCTATATATAATTTACTTAATTTTGGACTTTTAGCTATTTTCCAGGCTAAAGCATTCTCTCTACCTCCAGAACCGATAAGTAAAATGTTCATCTTTATTTGTTGTTTTAGAATTCGCTGTAAACTTATGAAATCTAAACTATTTTTATTTGATCTTTCCCAAAAAAAGAAGACTTCTTTTTTTGGGAAGTCTTCTTTTTTAAAAAATCATTCAATAATTATTGCAGTATTATTTTTTTACTTATTGTATTATTCTTAAAAGTAAAATTGATTGAGTATACCCCTTTTGCATATTCAGACAAATCAAATTCTTTCTTTAATAATCCTTTATAAGTTATTTTCTCAGAATAAATACTTTTTCCTGTAATATCAAAGATTGTTATTGTATAACTATCATATTGAATATTTTCAATTTCAATAAAAAATTTAGATGATGTTGGATTTGGATATATATTGATATAATTCTCTAAGGAAGGGTCGTTAATTCCATCAGGAAATGAAACTGTTAATGTTGAAGATGAGAAGGGACCACATCCTTCAGAATCAATCACATTTATAGTATAGTTTCCTGGAACTAAACCTGGAAATATTCCAGTTTGGTTTGTTGCTATCGCTCCCGGATTTAATGTAAAATCATAAACTTCTGAACCTCCTTTAACATAAATAGTTATTGACCCATCGCTAGCTGTTTCTGCTGTTGCATCAACAATTC
>MENE01000142.1:14983-17322 GCA_001769005.1 Bacteroidetes bacterium GWA2_31_9b
TTGCACTACAGATATTATCATCAGTAACAGTTAAATCGTATGAACCAACACTTAATCCGGTTTGATCTTCTGCATCAGCAACTAAACCTGAACCATCTAAAGTTGACCACGCATAAGTATAAGTTGTAGCAATAGTGCCTCCTGTAATTGTAATATCAATTGCTCCATTAGTTAAGCCAAAGCAACTTATATCTGTAATTAAAGTTTCTTCAATGCTTATGGCTAATGGTTCATTTATGGTAATTGAAGTTATTGCAGTACACAAATTATCATCAGTAACAGTTAATTCATATGTACCAGCGCTTAATCCGGTTTGATCTTCTGCATCAACAACTAATCCTGAACCATCGGAAGTTGACCATGCATAAGTATATGTTGTAGCTACAGTTCCTCCTGTTACTGTAATATCTATACTTCCAGTATTTGCCCCATTACATAAAACATGATTTATTGATGTTTCTTCAATATTTATTTGAGATGGTTCATTTATTATAATTGAGTTTGAGGTTATAGGTCCACAATTGTTTGCATCATCAATATCAACGGTATAATTACCAGTAATTAGGCCAGTAAACAAACCCGTATTATTTGTTTGAATAGCTCCCGGATTTAAAGTGTATGTTAAAGTACCAGTCCCACCCGAAGCTGTAATCGTAATTGTTCCAGTTGCATCGCCAAAACAAGTTATGATATCTGTTTTAGATTCATCTGTAATTTCTAAAATTTCAGGTTCCAATATTTCAACACTATCAATATGAGCACAAGCATTATCATCGGTAATAGTGAAATTATAATTTCCAGCTGTTAATGTCGTTTGATCTTCAGCACCTAAAACTAATCCAGAGCCATTTGTTGTTGACCAATTGTAGATATATGTTGCTGAAACCGTTCCTCCGGTAACGGTTAGCAAAGCTGCTCCATTGTTCCCTGCATTACAAGATACAGGATACAAAGTTTTTATTGCATTAATAATTTCAGGTTGAGTAAGCATAACAGATGAAGATTTTGTGCAACCATTAAAATCAGTTACTATGACAGTATAATTTCCTGCATCTAACCCGGTAGCATTCCGTGCAGTCTGAAAACCTGGATCGTTCCATTGATATGTATATGGAGATGTTCCTCCATTTCGATCTACAGTTACCTCTCCATCATAATATCCATAACAGGTTGGTTCGCTAACTATGTCTGCAGTAGCAGCAATTGAACTGGGTTGATCAATAATGTAATTTGAAATCGAAAACTGACATTCATTTGCATCTGTTGCAATAACACTATAAGTTCCTATTGGAAGATTAATTAAATCCTGAGTTGTTGCACTTGTACTCCAACTATATGAATATGGTAGAATCCCAGGATTTGTAATAATTAGATCGATAAACCCATCGGTGTTACCATAACAATCAAGAGTAGATGTTGATGATCCTGAAATTGCACCATTAAATGTATAAGTTAATTCGTCAATATATATACTATCAACCATTACGCTGTTTGGAATATTTTCAAGATCGGTAATAGTAACGTAATAATATCTTCCCGGTGCTAAACCAGTAGCTTTAGCTGTAATTTGATTCCCAGCATTGGCATCCCATTGATATGTAATATTTGTATGATTATCAGGTGAAAAATAACTTGCAGTTGCATTTCCGTTTATAGTTCCATTACAGGCATCTTTATAATCAGAAATATATACATAGAAAGTATCTAAATCTATTACAGTAAATGTAGTATCGAAATCACATAAATGCACATCGGTAGTAGTAACAGTATAATTTCCTGGTTCTAAATCAATAATATCTTCGTCTGTTGAACTATAAGAAGAAGGACCTGTCCAATTAAACAAATAAGAAGCAGGGTCGCCGAAACCACCTATAAATTCTAGATCAATTTCTCCTTTTATTACTGGTGATGTATAATTTGTAACAGTAGAACTTCCAAAAGTTATTGCTTGTGGTCCAGTGATATAAATAACAGTATCGTTTGTACAACCCTTCGAGTCAGTTACAGTTACACTATACATACCGGCAGTTAGGTTGAACTGATCCTCCAAAGTTAATTGAATTCCTGAACCTCCTTCTGCTTCGAACCAGTAATATGTATTTTCTCCATTACCTCCGGTAACATTTAGGTTAATTGCTCCTTCGGCACTATAACTACAAGTAGTAACCTGTGTAATTGCAGGATTAAAAATAAATGAATCGGGTTCTGTAATTGTATATTGAGCTGTTGCAATAGAATCCAATGCATCAGTAACTGTTACAGTATAAGTTCCTGCAGTTAAACCTGTAGCAGTTGAATCATTTAAGCCGATATCATGGCTCCAAGAGTAGGAATAAGGA
>MENE01000142.1:17345-26060 GCA_001769005.1 Bacteroidetes bacterium GWA2_31_9b
TGCTATCGCCAATAGTAATTGAGGAAGATTTAAAATACCCACCCCAATATGCATTATTAGCATTATCAGATGATAATTCCATTCCTGATTCATTTCCTGTATTTGAATCAATAATACTTACAGCTTTTAATGTATTTCCTCCAACATCAATCATTCCTAAAAATGCATCATAATCTGTTGCAGAACCCGATAATAATGTATCGTTTCCAAATATTAAAGTATCAGTAAAATAACCAGTTATATATAGAAAATCATTTTGATAATTAATGTCTCGTGCAAAGTCTTCTCCTGTTTGTCCATAATCTTCACACCATATTAAATTTCCTTCCTTATTATATTTTATTACAAATATATCGAGCTTTGTTCCATTGTTATATAATATAGTACTAGAAACTGTTGTTTCATTAAAATCAACTTCAAGTTGAGTTCCTGCATAATATCCAGTATAATAAATACTTCCGTACTCATCTTTAGTTATTGAACCTGTTAAAGCATTTCCATCACCGTATGTTCTTCTAACCCATAAACCATCACCATTAAAATCGGTTTTATATAAGAAAACATCTGTATAAGTTTCTGAATTAGAGATTTCATCTCCCAAATCGAAACTTGTAGTATCTTTTATGTTGCCATTAAAGTAATACCCATCAGTAAATGCACTTAAAGATTGTAATTTTGTACTATTTGAAGTTGCAGGAATATTTTTTGCCCACTGAAAGATACCAGCATTATCAAATTTTGCAAAATACATTCCATAAGCAGAAGTAAAACTGGCACCATCAAATGCAATTGAAGTGGCATAATATCCACCAATCAGAATATCTCCATTTATATCGATATCTATACTTGTTCCATATTGATCGCTTGCATTATATGCTACCTTTTTGCCCCAAACAAAACTGCCAGCACTGGTGTATTTTGCTAATACAACATCGAAAAGACCATCAGAAGTTATTTGATTAGCTCCATCAAATAAACAAGTACCTGTAAAACTACCTAATAAGTATATTGAACCATCACTGGCAACTTTTAAATCGTAAGCAAAATCAGCTAATGTACCTCCAATTTGTTCAATCCATTGTATTTGAAAATCGTTATTATATTTTATAAGGTACATGTCTCTTCCTGTTGCTACATAAGAAGAACCAAGAATGTTTAAAGTACCTAAATAATCTCCAAAAACAAGAATACCATCGTTTACTTTTTCAATATTATAAACATTCATGTTATTATTGCCGGAAGATAAATAATTCGAAAAAGAATATTCTTGCCCTGAAATATTAGATGATAGTAAAATGATACTTATAAGAAGTATTATTTTGATTTTGTTGATTTTTTTCTTCATAGTTATATTTTAAGAAGCTTTATCATATGTTGAATCTTCAGTAGTGCCTGTTCTAGGACCTCCCTCTGTTTTTCCTTTATCCAAACAAATCAATTTTGGAGTTTCCCAGATTAATTTATCATTTACTTCGATCTCTTTAATATCAATATGTTTCATTTTCTCTTCCATTTCTTCATATTTAAAAAGTCACTATAAGAATTTGTGCAAAAGTATTAAAATCTACTTTAAAGCTTGTCTATTAAGTAAATTTATTATGGAATTATGGTTTCTACAAGTTTTTAACTACAAAATTGATTAATAGCACTTTTCCTAATATAAAAAGTTAAAATCTTAACTGTAAAAACCTACCACAACAAATTTTTCAAATCCTTTTTCTCCTGCAATAACCTTACTTCCTGCTTTTAACCATGCATGTGCTACAAGTCCGTTCTCTTTATTTTTGTTAACTCCTAAATATAGAGTTGTTTTTATATTGTATTTATTAAGAATTTTTTTTGCTACTATTGCTTCTTCAAAACATTTTATTTTCCAGGGTAAATATTTTTTCCATCGCTTTATGTTTTTCTTTACCAGAAAAACAATTTCTATTTGCTTGTTATTTAGATCAACGATTGTTTCTTT
The DNA here is from genome assembly GCA_001769005.1 of Bacteroidetes bacterium GWA2_31_9b. GTDB lineage: Bacteria > Bacteroidota > Bacteroidia > Bacteroidales > UBA12077 > UBA12077. The sequence continues at coordinate 19,312 of MENE01000142.1, forward strand.
ATTAAATTTCCCTAGCAATTTGCTAAACCATCGCAAAGGAATAAATCGAACTAAAATAAACGCATATATAAACCATAAAAATAATAGATTTAGAATCTTACGTTCAGTTTTACTTATGCGAATATATTTTTTAAACAATCTGAATATCATAATTGTTCGTATGTTTTAAACGTAAAAACACTTTAATTGGTTGCGATAATTAACTCTTTTTCAAGTAAATCATTCAAGAAGGGAATGATTTCATCCAGGCATTTCTCTTTTTCCACATCGTACTTTTGAACGATAAGTTCAAGTAATTCACTTACTTTAATAGGAATTTCAATAGTATCCCAAATGAAACTACCTGTTTTTCCTAATCCGTAATATTCACCATATTGAATACTCATCATAACTTTTTCATCATCTATGTTGCTGGTAAGTATCTCGTTATTGCGATGAATAGTTGTGTTAATTGTTATTTTCATTAAAATAGAGTTTAAAATATTAGATGAGAATTTGAATCCAGATACCCAAATTTAATCATTATATCTTTGTGATTTTCAACTATTTCATTTTTCATTTTTTCATCTAAATAGTTTTCCCAGTCACCAATTTTACCTTTTCTGAAAAAGTATTTTGATTTAATCATCTTTTCTTTAAAACCCTGCTCTTTTTCTTGTTCTGATAAAATTTTAAAATCGCTTTTATGAATCGCTTTTTTTATTTGCTCATCGTTTTTTTCAATTTTCAAAAATAGAACTGCTTTTTTAAATGTTTCAAAGGTATCAAGTATCATATCTTCGTAGCGTATTACTAAAACTGGAATCTGCTTTTGTTCTGTCCAGCTTTGCACGTGATCTGACCATGATCCAATAATTTGTCTGAGCTGATTTTGCAGTTTATCGTTTTTATCACAAAAAGCAAAATGAGGATTATTAAGAGACGAAATCATTTTATCTACAGGTTTTGCACTGTGATATGCAAAAGAAACCAATACATCAAGAGGATTTCGAATAAGATAGATTACTCCGAGTGAAATTTCAGGTGGGAAAAGTGGTTTATTTTCATCTAATAAATAAAATTTATCATGTACTTTTTTAAAAAGTAGTTCATTAGATTCATTAGATTGTAACTTATAAACCTCAGGCCTTAGTTTATCAATCTCATCGAATGATAAATCAGATGAAGACAAACCGGTATAATCATCGAAAACTTTTCTTGAACTTGAAATGGATGCTTCTGCTAAATCGTTTATGTTCGCAGGATCAATAGTTTCGTATAATAGATTAGTTAAAAATACCCTGAACCAGGTATTTCCTGATTTTGGATAACTTGCCAACCAGATAACATTTTTTTTAACCATTTAGTTTAAATGTGTCAATTATATATTGAGCAAACTCATCAATCATAATTGGAGATTGTGGACGCGAAATTCTATAAACCTTTATTGTAGGAAGAAGTTTATTTAAAACCTGAAAATGATCCAATTGTTTTTCTAATCCTCCTACAAAACGATACCTGTAAGTATTACTTTTAACAGCATTAAATTTTTGCAAGCCAGTTAATTCTTCATATTCATATCCAGGTGTATTTTTTGGATTTATAATAAAAAACGTATCTATTAGTAGAGGTTCTTTTGAAAAAAAAGTATCGACAGGTAAATGATATTTTTTTATCTCTGGTCTTATTTCATTTAAATTTTCGTCATTTATATCTAATTTATCTAACACATCTTTCCATAGTTTAATGTTTGGAAAACCTGGAACAACATGCATATTATTGTCAATAACACTAATATCATCGGCTAAAAATGGAAACCCCTTTTTTATAAAACTAGCTGCTAATGAAGATTTACCAACACCACTTATTCCGGAGAAGATACAGGCCGAATTGCCAAATTTAATTGCGCTTCCATGAATTGGTATTAATCCTCGCTGAAGAAACAACGCGCCAAATACTGAACCTAATAAAAACAACCGAACTTCTTTGTCTACATTATCTCTATTAGTTTCAATTATTATTTCACAACCATTTTTAACATAATATTTTGCTACATTATCTACATCAATCAGAAACTCATTTTTTGTAGCTTGAAATTTCACTCCTTTTCTAGTAACCCGTATTAACTGGTCAGGAACTGTTCCAATTTTTATTTCAACATCGGGAACACCTTCTGAAACTATAAATTCAGGTATTTCAAACTGTGAGCGAATTATTAATCCAAAAGCTTTATATGTAAAGTGTTGATTCATTCATCTTTTTAAAATTCACACAAATTTAACGAAATAAGTTTAAATCGATTTATGTTTATACGTTTTGTCCATAGAATAATCGTTATCAAATAATTATCTTTGTTAAAATTACACTTGGAATGAGATCGATTTTTGGCCGAATAAATACAAATAATCAAATCCTTGAAAAAAATATTTTTGAAAAAGGACTGAATCGATTATCTGTAACAACCAAAATAAATAGAGATTCAAAACTGTTTGAAAATTCAGGATTTGGACATATTTCATTTTATCCTGACCAGTCGAATCTCTTTGATAGCAATAATCAATATATTATTCTTTCAGACCTAAGATTAGATAATAGATTACAACTTATAGAAGAACTCAAAATTAGTGATAAGTCAATTTCTGACGATGAGATTTTAATAAAAGCATTTGAAAAGTGGGGACATGATTGTCCTAATCATTTTCTTGGTGATTTTGCTTTTGCAATTTGGAACTCAAGTACTCAACAAGTTTTTTGTTCAAGAGATTATTTTGGAGTAAAACCATTTTATTATTATTTCGATGGAAAAGTATTTATTTTTTCATCAGAAGTAAATGCAATACGAACTCAAATTGATTTAAATTTTACTATTGATCAGCAATATATTGCCGATACGATTTCAATTGTTAAATCAGATAAAGACAGAACCACATTTACAGAAATAAAAAAACTTCCTCCTGCAAATTATCTGGTATTAAATAAAGATCAAATTGAAATTAATGAGTATTGGAAACTTATACCTCAAAAAATTATTGAACTGAATGATGAATTAATAATTGAGCAGTTTAAAGATTTGATAAAAAAAGCAGTGCAATGCAGAGTATCTGAAAAGGAGGATATTGGAACAGAGTTGAGTGGAGGAATTGACTCTTCAGCAACAACGGCAATTGCTTCACAGTTTACTCAAATAAAAACTTTTTCTCATGTATTACCCGATCAAGTTTTAGGTAAAATTTATCCTTATAAAGATGAAAGGGAGTTTATTCATCTTTTAACAAATTTTTGTACGATTAAAGAAAATCATATTATTACTTCTGAAGCCAAAGGATTTATTGATGCTATTAATGAAAATATTGACTATTCAGGATTAATCAACCAACAGAACTTTAGCATTTTTTCTGATCATTTGTATCAAAAAGCAAGTGAAGAAAATGTACATATTTTGTTGTCGGGCTTTGGTGGCGATGAGGTAATAAGTTCAAAGGCAGAATCTTATCGTAAGGAACTTGCACTATCAGGGCAGTGGGAGCAACTTAAGAATGATTTGCAAGGTCAAAAACAAAATCAAATAAAAGTTTTAATAAATCTTACAAAATATTTTTTGAAAATAAAATTTACTGGATTATTCAAGTTATTATATCAATTTAAATCAAGAAAAACATGGTGGCACAACAAATTTGAAAATCTTGCAATTAAAGATTCGTTCTCTAAAAAGATGAATATTGAAGAACGTTATTTTTCACAATTCAAAAAAAACAGCTCGTTATCATTTCAGGAAAAAAGTATTGAGAGAATAACTCATCCGCATGTATCACAGCGACTTGAATATTGTTCAACTGCTGCACGTAAATATGGAATAGATTACCGATATCCTTTTCTAGATAAGCGATTAATAGAATTTTATTTATCGATTCCTATAAATTTAAAAGCTAAAAACGGAATTGGAAGATACGCAATACGAAAAGCAATTGAAGAGATAGTACCTGAAAAAATTTGTTGGAGAAATGATAAAAGTGGAGCTACTATTCCAACAGTTTATATGCGATTGTTTAACGATAGAGAAAAGATAGCAGAGATAATTACTAAGGCAAAAAATAATTCGCTAATTTTAAAATATATTGATTTGGATGCTTACGAAAGTTGGTTTGAAAAGCTTATTCAGCAATCAGATCAACCAAAAACCAATAGAAATCCCGGAGCATTTTACAACTATTTTAAATTGATTTTGTTTATTGAACAAAATCCGGAGCTTTTTATATGATGGATTTTTCAAATTACATAGAAAAAAATTTCTCTAATGAATTAAAACTCATTCTTCTTCTTTCACAAGAGGAGTTAAATCCAACTGATTTTGATAAAAAATCAAAGCAAATTGATTGGGATATTTTTTATAAACTGGTAATAAAACACCGATTGATATCACATATATTAAAACATTCTGAATACTTATCGAACATTATTCCTGCTGAATTTATTCAAAAACTTAAGCAAGAAAAAATTGAACAATCTAAAAAGGCATTGAATTACACAAATTACCTTATTCAAATTCACGATCTATTTGTTGAAAATAATATTTTACATTGTTTTTTTAAAGGTCCTTTATTGTCGTTTGAGCTTTATGGTGATGTAGGATATAGAAATTTCGGAGATATTGATGTTTTAGTTAATAAAGTTGATGTTGAAAGAGCAAAAGGAATAATTGAGGGATTAAGATTTGTTTGTATTTATCCGAGAATAAAATTTTCTGAACGACAAAAGAATGTGAATTATAGCATTAGTCATCATTATCATTTTACAAATAAAGTCATAGATATTGAGTTACACTGGAGCATAACGAATCCAAAATCCTTTTTTGGAATTGAATCATCAGAAATTATTACTAATTCAACTACGATTAATATATCTAATCGCGATATCCCATATATTTCTGAAACCATGAACTTTGTATTTTTAGCCGCACATGGCTCAATACACCAATGGTACAGATTGTTCTGGATCAAAGATTTTTCTGTATTATTAAGTAAGTCGGGTTCCGAAAAAATAATGAATGCATGGGAGTTTTCAAAAAAACTAAAGTTAGAGAAATGTTTCTGGCAAGCTTGTCAACTTGCTCATATCATTTACAAATCTGAAATTCCTGATACAATTGAATTAAAGAAAAATGATTCGTATATTTTAATACCTTTAAAATCAATTGGCATAAATGATTTAAAACAACAAGGAATTATAGGTCGAATAAAATTTGTTTTTTATCTCTTAAAATTAAAAGTAAGCTGGAAATATTATTTTGATTTGGTTTATCGATTAAGAACACATCTAACAGATTGGGAGAAACTTAAACTGCCCGACTCCTTATTCTTTATGTATTATATTTTACGACCTTTTTTATTGTTTTTCAAATCCAAGTCACGATAATTAATAACTTTCAATTCTTCAATTCTATTGCTTTAAATACAAAACCCTGAGATGAAAATGTTTTAAGAGCTTCGGGTAAAACATATTTCAGATTTTTTTCTGCTTGTTTGGTATCATGAAAAACAATGATAGAGCCTTCTTCGGTGTGATTTAATACATAATACAAGCATTTATTTTCATCTATTGTTTCGTCATAATCCTTACTAAGAACATCCCACATAATAATATGAAAGTCTTTTTTTAATTCGAACGATTGACCAGGTTTGATTCTGCCGTAAGGTGGGCGAAATAGATTCGATTCTATACATTCACTGGCTTTTCTCACATCGTTTATATAATTTGAATTGGTTGTATTCCATCCTTTAAGGTGTGAAAATGAATGATTCCCAACAGAATGTCCATCATTGATAATACGTTTATAAATTTCGGGATTTGCTAAAACTTTTTCTCCTATACAAAAAAATGTTGCTTTTGCATTATGTTTTGCAAGAATATCAAGCACCCATGGTGTTACTTCAGGTGTTGGACCATCGTCAAATGTTAGAAATAATTCATTTTCACGTCCGGCAAAATGCCAAACCATGTTTTTAAAAATTTTTGATGCAATACGTTCCTTTTTAATCATTTTAAAAATTACTTAGCATTGTATAAAGTCATGTAATTCATGAATTTTTCTTCTATCTGTTTTCTAATATCTTCCTGTTTGTTATTTGTTGTTATTCTATAAATTTCTTGCAGAGTATATAAGTTGATTTGTTTTTCATTTGAAATATCGCCGGCAAACTTAGGATCAAGGCTAAAATAGTAATCAAGTTCAAGATATATCTTTTTTGAAAGAATATCAATCAAATTATTCGCTTTTTCAATTGCTTTGGCATTGTAATAAGCTGATATTACTGATAATAGTGTGCTGTTGTATGGTATTTTTGTATCAGGAAAAAGTTGCATACATTTATCAAGCACTAGAAGAGCAGAATCTTTTTTTCCTTCTTCAATTAGTTTGTCGGCTAAGCGACCAAAGCTGCTGCGAAGGTTCGAAAACATACGTATATTGTTTTCATCGAGGTAAATATCTTTTTCTATTCCTCCCCAGCGAAATTTATTCATCATATTATCAAACATAACTTCAGAGTCTACTTCTCCTTCAAAAAATCGATCTTTCTGAGCTTCAACAGGTACAAGCTGATAAGTTAAGCCATCAACTTTAAAATATTTCTGAAGATTATAATATTTCGAACTGGAAACAGTCATAGCCCAATATACTGGTCTTTCCCAGTTGTTTGTTGCTAAAATATCAAGTAGCATTAATCCGTCTTTGTACAAATAACTATGTCCAATACCCCATTGCATTTCATTAA
>MENE01000142.1:26153-26295 GCA_001769005.1 Bacteroidetes bacterium GWA2_31_9b
TTATAAGTTCGTTTTCAACAAATGGCGAATTTATTTTTGCTTTAGAATCATCGCTGGCGACAAAATCAATTACTTGTTTAACATCAACAGCTTGTCCAACTCGTTCAATCATTGGCAATACATCACGATTTCCGTTATGTAC
>MENE01000143.1:0-6910 GCA_001769005.1 Bacteroidetes bacterium GWA2_31_9b
TAACCTTCATTACCGGATTACTCCCCATAAAATTGGCTGCTACGTTAAAAAGTTCGCCATCGCCAAAAAGCAATAATGAGTTAATAGTTAGGTGGACAAGTAAAAACATCATGAGAAACAATCCTGTGATACTCATAAAGAATTTTTGTCCGATAGATGATGTTAAAAATCTGTTCATAGAATTTAAATTTTATAGAATTTAATTAACTTGCAAAATCATTTAAACAAGGTGTTGTATACAAATATATCTGCTTCTGTATGCATTTTCAATGTTCAACGCTAATTTAAAACTATTCTAAGTTATGAGATATGATCAGCTGAAAAGTCCGCTATTTGAGAATAACAGAAAAAAACTTATTAAAAACATCCATACCAATTCTTTGGTTGTTATTCAATCGAACGACCAGATGCCTCGTAATGGAGATCAATTTTTTCCATTCAGGCAAAACTCCGATTTATTTTATTTGTGTGGTATAGATCAGGAAAAAACTATTTTAACATTATGTCCCAATCATCCAAATAAAGATTTGCGTGAAATTCTTTTTATCATTGAAAGTAACGAAAAAATAGCAGTTTGGGAAGGTCATAAATATACCAAGGAAGAAGCTTTTCAAACATCTGGAATAACCAATATTAAGTTTTTAAATGATTTCGAGTCTATTTTTCGTGATCTTGCAATTTTTGCCGAATATATTTATTTAAATCTGAACGAAAACCCAAAATTTAAAACTGATATACTCTCTGCTGATGATCGCTTTTTGTTAAAACTGAAGTCAGATTTTCCGGTTCATGAATTAGAACGATTAGCTCCAATAATGAAAAAACTTAGGTTAAAAAAAGAACCCGAAGAAATTGAACTGATGCAAAAAGCATGTGATATTACCGAAAAAGCATTTCACAGAATATTGAAATTTGTAAAACCCGGTGTAATGGAATATGAGGTTGAGGCTGAAATTACCCACGACTTTATTTGGAACAAAGCAAGTGGACATGCTTACGCACCAATTATTGCCTCAGGTAAAAATGCATGTGTACTGCATTATATTGAGAACAATAAAAAATGCAACAATGGTGATTTACTTTTAATAGATTTTGGCGCAGAATATGCTAATTATGCAGCCGATTGCACACGTACAATTCCTGTGAATGGAAAATTTACACCTCGTCAGCGCGAATGTTACGAAGCTGTTTTACATGTTATGAAAAGTGCCATTGCTTTAATAATTCCAGGAACAACAATTAACCGAATTAATGAACAAGTAGATTTAATGCTACAAGATGAACATATTAAATTAGGATTGTATACTAAGGAAGATGTTGAAAAACAAAACCCTGAGAATCCGTTGGTAAAAAAATATTACCCACACGGAACTTCTCATTTTATTGGATTAGATGTTCATGATGTTGGCGATAGAACAATAATACTTGAAGAAGGAATGGTGCTTACATGTGAGCCTGGTTTATATATTCCTGAAGAAAATATTGGAATTCGTATTGAGAACGATATCATTGTTGCTCATAAACCATTTGACCTGATGAAAAATATTCCTAAAGAAATTGATGAGATTGAACAATTAATGCAAGAAAAATAAATTACAGATTTTTAATTGTAATAGGTTTTTAATTTTTGCTGAAATAACTCTTTGTTCACGTTGTTGATATTTTTTATAATATCAGTTATTACAATTATTCTATTTTCAATTTCGAGAGGTGAGAGATCTTTTTCTTTTGCAAAAACAATTTTTTCGATTTTATAACCTGATTCATTAAGAATTAATGCAACAGCAGCATTAAAATTATCGAAAATTACAACCGATGGCAATTGGTTCTCTGCATATTTAGTTACTGCTTTTTGAACCATGCTTTTAATGTATTTTATTTGAGTTTCTCCAAGATAATTCGATCCCAGTAAAATTTTTATCATATCAATTTTTGCAAGATCTTTTTTATTTTCATCCATTTGCATTTTCAGGTATTGTTTATCGTTTGTATTCAAAAAAAGATCGATAAAATCTTTTGGCACATCTTTTAAATCACTCAAATTTTTTTCTGATAGTTTTAATTTATATTCTTTTATTGCTTCTTTTTGGCTTACAGGTACATAATATTCCCATTTACGAGTTCTTTTAAAGGATTCTGTCATTGGACTTGGCTTCCAGTTGCTTTCTGGCCGTTTCATTAAAGGTGCAGTAATACTTAAATTGCCCGATTCAAAAGCAAATAAAAAACAATTAATAAAATGAACCCATCCTCCTCCAATAGAATAGTGTAAAGCGCTCCACAACGTTTTATCCGATTGCTGATTTTGAATAGATGAAGTATCAAAATCGGAACTATATTCTTTTTGTTTTAGTTTTTCAATAAAATCCTCGCTTAGTCGAACAGGATAATAAGTAAAATCAGTATTAAGTGAATCGTTGAGAGCGGAACTATGAGTTAGTTCTTTTATATCGAGTATATAATTTGAGTCGTTTGATAATTCAATATGTATTTTTAAATCTTTCCCCCAGCTCATGCTTTCAATTAATATTTGATTAATATTTTGCTGGGCAGACACGTTTTGTAGAAAAAACAAACAGAATAAAAAAAAGATAAGTTTTTTCATGATTGAATGATTGATTTTTAGGTTTTTTAAAAGTACAATATTTTTTTAGTTTTTGAAATAGCTTTAAAATAAAAGACCCGACTTATTAGCCGGGTCTTTTTGTAAAGGATATAAGGTTTTATTCTTCATCAAGCATAATTTCAAGCATCTTAATTGCAGCAACCGGAATTTTTGTACCCGGTCCGAATACGCCTGCAACACCTGAATCGTAAAGAAATTTATAATCTTGTGTTGGAATAACTCCACCCACAACAACCATAATATCTTCGCGCCCAAGTTTTTTAAGTTCAGCAATTACTTGAGGAACTAAAGTTTTATGACCTGCAGCCAACGATGATACTCCCATAATGTGAACATCATTTTCTACTGCTTGTTTAGCAGCTTCTGCCGGGGTCTGGAATAATGGACCAATATCAACATCGAAGCCAAGGTCGGCATATCCTGTTGAAACTACTTTTGCTCCGCGGTCGTGTCCATCCTGACCCATTTTTGCAATCATAATACGAGGCTGGCGGCCTTCTTTGGCAGCAAATTTCTCAACCAGCTCTTTTGCTTTATTATAACTTGCATCGTCTTTTGATTCTGACATATATACTCCTGATATTGATCGAATTATAGCTTTGTATCTGCCTGCAGTTTTTTCACATGCATCAGAGATTTCTCCTAATGTGGCTCGTTTTTGAGCAGCAATAACAGCTAATTCAAGAAGATTTCCTTTTCCTGTTTTTGCACATTCTTCAATAGCAAGTAGTGCAGCTTTTACTTCTGCATCGTTTCGTTCTGCACGAAGTTTTGCTAAACGGATTAGCTGTGCTTCACGAACAGCGGTATTATCAACATCTAAAATATCAATTGGATCTTCTTTTTCTAATCGATATTTATTAACACCTACAATGGTATCTTTTCCTGTGTCAATACGAGCTTGTTTACGCGCAGCAGCTTCTTCAATACGCATTTTTGGAATACCTGTTTCTATAGCTTTTGCCATACCTCCAAGTTTCTCAACTTCTTCAATCAAAGCCCATGCTTTTGAAGCGATTTCTTCAGTTAACTTCTCAACATAGTAAGAACCAGCCCAAGGATCAACAGCTTTGCAAATCTGGGTTTCTTCCTGAATATAAATTTGTGTATTTCGTGCAATTCGTGCAGAAAAATCGGTTGGTAAAGCAATAGCTTCATCCAATGCATTGGTATGTAACGATTGAGTGTGACCTAAAGCAGCAGCCATAGCTTCAACACATGTTCTTGCAACGTTATTGAATGGATCCTGCTCGGTTAAACTCCAACCAGATGTTTGCGAGTGTGTTCTTAATGCCATTGATTTAGGATTCTTTGGATTAAACTGTTTTACCAGTTTTGCCCAAAGCATTCGTGCAGCACGCATTTTGGCAATCTCCATAAAATGGTTCATTCCAACAGCCCAGAAAAACGATAAACGTGGAGCGAAAGTATCGATATCCATTCCGGCATTTACACCTGTGCGTAAATATTCTAAACCATCTGCTAAAGTATATGCTAATTCAATATCAGCAGTAGCTCCGGCTTCCTGCATATGGTAACCTGAAATACTTATTGAATTGAACTTAGGCATATTTTTCGATGTGTACTCGAAAATATCAGCAATAATTTTCATTGAGAAATCAGGTGGGTAAATGTATGTGTTACGCACCATGAATTCTTTTAAAATATCGTTCTGAATGGTTCCACTTAACTGATCTAAACGAACGCCTTGCTCTAAACCTGCAACAATGTAAAATGCAAGAATAGGTAGTACGGCTCCATTCATTGTCATTGAAACAGACATTTTATCTAATGGAATCTGATCGAAAAGAATCTTCATATCCAGAATTGAGTCAACGGCAACACCGGCTTTTCCTACATCACCAACAACACGTTCGTGATCGGAATCGTATCCTCGGTGAGTAGCAAGGTCGAAAGCAATTGATAATCCTTTTTGTCCTGCTGCTAAGTTTCTACGGTAAAAAGCATTTGATTCTTCGGCTGTAGAAAATCCTGCATACTGACGAACAGTCCATGGTTGCATTACATACATGCTTGAGTATGGACCATGAAGAAACGGAGCTAAACCTGCAGCATAATTTAAATGCTCCATGTTTTCCAAATCTTCTTTAGTATATGCAGTTTTTACATCAATCTGCTCAGGGGTTTTCCAATTGGATTCAGTGCCTTTTTCTTTTTCCCAGTCTTTAGCAGAACTATAAGCCGACTTGGGAAAATCTAATGGTATATTGTTAAAATTCGGTTTCATCATTTAGTATTTAGATTAATAGTATTGAGTATCAAGATTGTTTTAACTTGTTTCTCAAGCTGTATATCATTTTTTGAATTTCTTCTATTTTATTAATAATATTATCATAATCAGATTTTGAAAGATATTCGAAATCAAAAGAAAGAATAATTAATGTTTCTAACTCATAACTTGAACCGTTTGCAATATCAAGAAATCTACAAAAATCATTATCGCTATTTCGTCCGGCTCCTTCAGCAATATTTGCAGGTATAGAAATACTTGCTCTTCTGATTTGAGAAATGATCCCAAATTTTTCTGCGTCAGGAAAAGAAACAAGAATTAAGTAAAGTTCTTTTACTAATTCTCTTGATTTCTGCCAAACTATGAGTTCTTTAAAATTATGCATTTTCTTAGTCTTGATTCTAATATCTCAAATCTAATATCTAAAGAATTCCCAATTCTTTTTGAAATCCTTGAAGTGTTTCAATCAAATTCGATTTCATATGAATGAAATTTTTAATTCCTTTTGATTTTAATTTTTCAACACTTGCAGGATAACCTGCAACAACCGGAATAGCTTTACCGTTAAGCTTCTCAAAAACAGCAGGTGCAACAATTGGATATTCATCATCGGAACTACAAACCACAACAATATTTGCTTTTTGTTCCATTGCTGCTTTTACACCTTCGTCAACAGAATTGAATCCAAGATTATCAATAATTTTGAATCCTGCACTTGCAAAAAATCCGGAAGCGAAACTTGCTCTGGCTTTACGCATTGTTAAATCGCCAATAGTTAATAAGAAAACTTTAGGTGTTTCTTTAATTTTATCTGTTTTCAAACGCATCAGTTCTATTTGTTCAGCACCACGATAAGGTTTTATTGGTTCGGCAATTGCATCTGCTCGTTTACTTGATTTAGAAACAATAGCATCGGCAGTTATTTTTGAATCTGTTTTTTCTAATGCATTTGGATATTGATTTGTACCCAATAAAATTTCGCGACGTAATGCAATATTCAAATTGCGTTTATTTGCTGATTCATTTACTTTTCCTTGAATAAATCCTGCTTTGAATGCTTCAATATATCCACCTTTTGATTCAATTTCCTGGAATAATTTCCAGGCATTTTCAGCAATTGAATTTGTTAATGTTTCAATATAATATGAACCACCTGCAGGATCAACAATTTTATCGAAGTAAGATTCTTCTTTCAATAAAATCTGAGTATTACGTGCTATACGATCTGAAAACTCAGTTGATTTTTCGTATCCGCTATCAAATGGTGTAACTGTTAATGAATCAATTCCAGCGATAGTTGCTGACATTGATTCTGTTGTTCCACGTAGTAAATTTACATAAGGATCATAAACAGTCTGATTCCATTTTGATGTAGCGGCATGAATATTCATTTTTGCTACTTCTTTGTTTTTTGGTTTATAAGCATCCACAATCTGTGCCCAAAGCATTCGAGCTGCTCTGAACTTAGCTATTTCCATAAAATAGTTTGAGCTTACTCCAAAATTGAATTTTATATTTTGTGCCACAGTATCAATATCCAATCCCTTTTCGGTTAAAAGATTTAAATACTGATTTCCCATAACCAAGGCAAATGCTAACTCCTGAACAATAGTTGCTCCGGCATTATTAAACATTTCGCCATTAACACCAATTACTCTGAATTTAGGAAGATCCTTAGCTTTTTCAATGAGTTCTTTTGCAGTAGTAAAAACTTCATTCTGTGTTTTACAGAAATTACCATTTAAAGTAAGGTGAGCTAATGGGTCGAAACATACAGAACCATCAATTTCATTTTTATTAATTTTTTCAGCATCTATTTTTGCTTTTAAGAAATCAACAAAAGGATGTGCTGCTGAAGCTCCTATTATATTTAGTTCGATACTTTCAAGATGAATATCTTTTAACAAGATTTCAAATTCCTGATTCGAAAAACTTTCTTTGCATGTAACATCAAATCCAATTGAGTCAACCCCTTTCATTAATACATCGATTGCTTTTTTGTTTGCAACTTTTACATCAGAAGCATCAATGTT
>MENE01000143.1:7108-16872 GCA_001769005.1 Bacteroidetes bacterium GWA2_31_9b
CCATTGCTGCGTGGTGATGGGAGGAAATTCATCGAACAATTTTATCTTTTTTGTTTTGTCTGCCATAACAAATTGTTAAAATTAATTTTTTGCAAAATTAGTTCTTTTCAATTTATAATGAATGCTTTTAAACAGTTTTTGATTTATAGTATACGATTAGTTAAAAAAATAATACATCCTGGATTTAAGATGTATTATTTTTATGCATTATTATATAATATTTATTGCAAATATATTGCGTGAGATAATAAAGTAAGATTAATAAAATAATATTTTTTAGAACTCTGAGTTGTTGAATCTACATAGTATGCAAAAAGTCTGAAAGTTACTCCCGGATTTTGATCTGAACCATAAAGATCTGAAACATCAGATGCTTTGAATGTGCATGACAATGTTCCTGGATCAAGTTCTTTTGTTAAATATTTACCATCGCCATAATTCGTTCCACCATATTCAAGCTCAGCATATAATGTATATGCATTTTCTGTGTTTCCAATCCAGCTAACAATAACATCTGAACCTTTTGGATAGGTACTCCAAGAATCAATATCAATACCTGTTACCTGAACAAATGTATTGCATGAATCAATAAAAGCAGGAACGCTTGAATTTCCTCCAATATTCCAAATAGCTCTGGTTGCATCTGTACTACCGCCCCAGTATGAACCATAAAGATTTGATAATGTTTGTTCATTACAAACGACAACACCTCCACCTTCAGATGAAAATTGAGATGCACCTGCGGTATTTAGAAAAACGGCAGTAGTTATTAATGAAAAGTTATAATATGTAGGATTGTCAGTATTTATTGGTAATCCAGAACTCTGTGCGCGCAAATACCCGTAAGAATCTTCAAATACAGGATCTTTTACTCCACTTTCATTTGAAACTATGTTTAATGTTTCTTCATCACAATTCATAAAACTAATTATGATTACTGAAAAAAAGGCTATTATTGAGCCAGAGATTTTAATTTTCATTTTTTAATGTTTAGTTTTTAAATTTTATTAAAACTAATGAAAATTAAATTAACAAAAAGATGCTATTAAGCAGTTGGTTAACAAAATAGATTGGTAATAAATAATATTAAACACTGAGAATGGCAGGAAAATTACTATTCTGAATATCTTGGTAATTTTATAAAGAACCGACTCCCTTTTCCTATTTCACTTTCGACCCATAATTTTCCACCCATTTTTTCTATAAATTCATAGCAAATAATTAATCCAAGACCTGTTCCTTTTTCGTTATTTGTTCCAATAGTTGTGGTGCTTTTCTCTACTTTAAAAAGATTTTTTAATTTTTCTTCTTCCATTCCCACTCCTGTATCGGATATACAGATTGTAAGAAAACCGTTATGTTCACTTTTATTTGTTTCGTCGTTTTGATGTAATACGATTTCAAATTTTATTTCTCCCACCTGGGGAGTGAACTTAATTGCATTCGACAATAAATTTCGGATTACTGTATTTAACATATTTAGATCTGTAAAAACAAAAGTTCCATCCATTATATTATTTTTGACACGAATTTTTTTATAATCCATGTTATTCTTTAGAAGGACTATGTTAGATTCAATAATATCTTTCAATTTTATAATTTCAGGCCGTATAATAATTCTACCTGTCTGAGATCTTGCCCATTGTAATAGGTTTTGTAATAAATCGTATGTTTGCTGGGTTGTTTGATTTAACATGTTAATCATTTCTTTAGTTTCTTTTAAAGAATATGATTCAATTTTCTCAGATAAAAGAGAAGTATATCCCAGTAACAAAGAGAATGGATTAATTAAATCGTGGGCAAGTATTGTAAAAAATTTATCTTTAGTTGCAACCAGTTCTTGTAATTGTTGTTTTTGTTTTTCAATTTCCAGATTTTTTTCAGAAACTGATGTAAATGCTTCTTGAATTTCGATATGCTGATTTATAAGTTTGGAATGTATTCTTTCTTTTTCACTTATTTCGTTAAGTGTTTTATAACGTAAATGAATTAGATCGTTAATTTGATTATATATTTCACTACGATTTTCAATGGCAATTAAAGCGCTGTATTTATTTTCAGCAATACGTATCGATGAAATGGTTACCTGGTAATAAAATTCAGTTTCGGAATTGTTTCTTGTAAAAAGTGTTTTATGTAATTTTGCCGAAAGAACCACTGGTGGTCCACCTTTGAAAACTGGATTTATCCGGGATTTATATGATTCTTTTCCAAAATTGGGAAATACCTCTTCTAGTTTTTTATTTATTATTTCTTCTTTTTCAACTCCGGTAAGTGATTCAAGCGATTTGTTCCAATAAATTACTTTAAAGGTATCATCTATAATAAAATAACCTTCAGGAAAGTAGTCTAGAGCATAATATAAATCAGTATTTATAAATTTTGACATAAATCACTTTTATAAAAGATTTTTCTCATAATAAATTTGAATTTTTTCAATCAGTGTGTTGAATGATTTAACCCTGAAAAATATTGCAAAATTTCCACGTGCTTCAAACTCTTCTATTTTAAAATGAGTTTTTGCAAATAAAATGGTCGATTCATTTTTTATCATTTCTTCAGGAATAATTATATTTCTTGAACCTTGTTCGTAACTGGGAACAATGTAATCAAGATTAATATTTAACATATTACTAAGGGTTCCCATAACCGCATTAATAATAACATTGCCAATTTCTGAAAGTATATCAATTCGAAGCGAATCCATATCTATACTGGTTCCACTTCTACCAATAAAAGCATTTACAAGCTTTGCAGCATGATCCGATGATAGTATTAATTTTGAAAACCCTGTAAGATCTCCATTAAAAGGTAAAGTAATTACAGCATAATTTTCATCTTCGAAATAATCCACAAAATCTTGATATTCTGAAAACTGAATAATCTTTACTTCTGGAACTTCAAGTGTAATATGGGTTTGAATCATCGTATTAAGTACATCTGCACTTTTTCCGACACCAATATTGATAATTTCTTTTAGAATCTCAATTTGTAAGGGGTTAAGAATATTCATTTTTTAACTTTTTAAGATTGAAAGTACTTTATCAAGAATGATTTCTTTTTGAATGGGTTTATTTATAAACTCATTAATTCCTAATTGCATTGCTTTTTCTTTAGTAGTTATTTGAATATCAGCAGTACAAAAAAGTATAGGAAAATTAAGATTTAACTCTTTCAACCTTCTTAAAACATTTAACCCATCCATAACAGGCATCACTGAATCCAGAATTAATAAATCAGGTGTTTCATTCTCTATAGCTAGTAAAACTTCTTCGCCATTTGCAAATTCAGAAATTTTAATATTCTCAATGTTTTTAATAATATTGATAATAAACATTCTTGTAACTGTTGAATCATCAGCAATATAAATTTTTCTATCTCTATTCATAAGAAAATTGGATTTTATTTATTCGATAAAATTAATTGAATTATTTGGGTTCTAATATAAATATATCGAGTTCTGGATTTAAAATCAAACTTTAATTTTTTTTTTTGATAAATAGATTTTTATGTTAGGTTATTTAAGAAATAATTAATTGCATTTAATCGTTTAAATGGTTTAAAAAATGTAAAAAAAATTTTTTTTTTTTTGATTTTTATTGAAGCTATTTAATTAATTAATTACATTCGCATTAATGATATTAGGGCTGCTTAAAGAAAAGTCAGATTTTTGCTGAAAAAATCTTTTAACTATTGAGTGCTTTCATAGTTAAGTTTTCTTGAGCAGCCTTTTATAGTATTTCATTTGCCTGTCATATTCTTTGGATTTACCCAGTTATCAAAGTCTTTCTCATTTACATAACCTAGCTCAATTGCTGCTTCTTTAAGTGTTTTGTTTTCTTTATGAGCTTTCTTTGCAATTTCCGCAGCTTTGTCGTAACCAATATGTGTATTTAATGCTGTAACAAGCATTAATGAGTTTTGTAAATGTTTTGAAATATTTGTAAGGTTAGGTTCAATACCAATTACACAATTTTCAGTAAACGAGTTGCAAGCATCACCAATTAATGTAGCCGATTCAATAAAATTTTTAATGATAAGAGGTTTAAAAACATTGAGCTCGAAATGCCCACTCATTCCACCAATATTTATAGCCACGTCATTTCCAAATACTTGAGCACAAACCATAGTTAATGCTTCTGCTTGTGTTGGATTTACTTTTCCTGGCATTATGGATGATCCTGGTTCGTTTTCAGGAAGATTCAGTTCACTAATTCCACAGCGTGGACCTGAACCTAATAATCGTATATCGTTTGCTATTTTCATTAAGCTCGCAGCTAATGTTTTCAATGCTCCATGTGATTCTACAAAGGCATCGTGCGATGCTAATGCTTCAAATTTATTTTCAGCAGTTTTAAAAGGCAATCCAGTTAAGGATGCAATTTCTTTTGCAACTTCTATATCAAATCCTTTTGGGGCATTGAGCCCTGTTCCGACAGCTGTTCCTCCTAATGCGAGTTCGGATAGGTGAGGGAGAGTATTTTTTAATGCTCGCATACCATGATCAAGCTGAGAAACATAACCTGAAAATTCTTGACCCAATGTTAATGGTGTTGCGTCCATTAAATGCGTACGACCCGTTTTTAAAATATCTTTCCATGCATCACTTTTTATTTTTAGTGCATCACGAAGTTTTTCTACTGATGGTATTGTTATATCTAATAAAATTTTATATGCGGCAATATGCATGGTAGTAGGAAAAGTATCGTTTGATGATTGCGATTTATTCACATCATCATTCGGGTGAATGAAGCATTTACCTTCAGCTAACTTATTCCCGGAAAGAACATGTGCCCGGTTCGAAATCACTTCATTTACATTCATGTTTGTTTGTGTTCCCGATCCTGTTTGCCATATAACTAATGGAAACTGGTCGTTTAGTTGTCCGGAAATAATTTCATCACAAACCTTACTAATTAAATCTTTTTTATTTTCATCTAATATTCCAAGCTTGTAGTTTACCAAAGCTGCAGCTTTTTTAAGATATCCAAAAGCATGAATTATTTCAATCGGCATTTGTGAATTACCAATTTTGAAATTCATCAGCGATCGTTGTGTTTGAGCACCCCAATATTTGTCGGATGGAACTTCAACCGAGCCCATAGAATCATATTCTGTTCTGTACATTTTCTTTCGTTTAAGTATTTATTAAACAAACTGAAAATAAAATGGTTTGAAATGCACTATTAAAATACAGATCAAACCATTCATTTAATTGTTTTTTTGCGTATTATCCCATCATTCTGTAAAAATCATTTCCTTTATCATCAACCAGAATAAATGCTGGAAAATCTTTTACATCAATTTTGTAAATAGCTTCCATTCCCAATTCAGGATATTCGAGCAATTCAACATTAGTTATATTTTCTTTAGCTAAAAGGGCTGCAGGTCCGCCAATACTTCCTAAATAGAATCCACCATATTTTTTACATGCATCAGTAACAGCCTGACTGCGGTTTCCTTTGGCTATCATAATCAAGCTGCCTCCAAGACTTTGGAATAAATCTACGTAAGAGTCCATTCTTCCGGCAGTAGTTGGGCCAAATGATCCTGCTGGCATTCCTTTTGGTGTTTTTGCTGGTCCTGCATAATAAATAGGATGATCTTTAATATATTGAGGCAATCCTTCTCCATTATCGATTCGTTCTTTAAGCTTAGCATGAGCAATATCTCTCCCTACAATTATGGTTCCGTTGAGTGATAATCTTGTTCCAACAGAATGTTTTGATATTTCTGCTAAAATCTTTTTCATGGGTTGATTCAAATCAATTGTAGCTCCTCCCGATTCATCTGCCTTTCGGTATTTTTCAGGAATAAATTTACCTGGATTACTTTCCATTTTTTCAATCCAGATTCCATCTTTGTTTATTTTAGCTTTAATATTACGGTCGGCAGCACATGAAACACCCATTCCAACAGGACACGAAGCCCCATGTCTTGGTAAACGTACAATACGAATATCCAATGCAAAATATTTACCACCAAACTGAGCTCCAATTCCTAATTTGTATGCTGCATTTAAAATTTTATTTTCAAGTTCAATATCACGAAAAGCTTGGCCTCCATCATTTCCTTTTGTTGGTAAATAATCAAGGTATTTTGCTGATGCAAGTTTAACCGTTTTTAAACACGATTCAGCCGAAGTTCCCCCTATAACAAATGCAACATGATAAGGTGGGCATGCAGCTGTACCAAGCGATTTTAATTTTTCAACCAAAAAATTTTCAAGCTTTTCAGGATTTAATAGGGCCTTCGTTTCCTGATAAAGAGTTGCTTTATTTGCTGAACCACCTCCCTTTGCTATAAAAAGAAACTTATATTCATCTCCATCTGTTGCATAAATATCGATTTGTGCGGGAAGATTTGTGCCTGAATTTTTTTCCTTGTACATATCCAAAGGAATGGTTTGTGAATATCGCAAATTTTCTTCGGTATATGTTTTATAAACTCCTTTCGAAAGAGCTTCTTCGTCGTTTCCTCCAGTCCATATTTTCTGACCTTTTTTTGCTACAATAGTTGCAGTACCTGTATCCTGGCAAAATGGCAATACTCCTTTAGCCGACACCTCTGCATTTCGAAGCAAAGAAAGTGCAACATATTTATCGTTTTCACTTGCTTCAGGGTCATCAAGAATGGCAGCAACTTGTTTCACATGTTCTGTACGAAGCATAAAAGACGTATCGCGTATAGCAGTATGTGCTAATTTTGTTAACCCTTCAGGTTCTATCTTTATGATTGTTTCTCCTTCAAATTTTGAAACGGTAACATGATCTTTGGTAAGTAAATAGTATTCGGTTTCATCTTTTCCTAGAGGGAAAGGTTCCTGATAATTAAATTCTGGTGTTGCCATTTTGATACCTTTTAAGTTTGTTTTTAATAAAAAAGTGTTAATACACATATAAACAGAACTGAAAAGATACAAAAATTATAATAAGGTATCAATATGTTTTATAATATCTCAAAAAACAGTTTTCACTCCCTAAACAATAAATAGACGTTGGATTAATTTTGGATTTTCAACAAGAATCTTTACCCATTGATCATCAGATAAACTTTTTTACTTTGTCGTGTTGTTTAAAAACCGACTCCTGAATTCTCGCAATATCAATGGTTTTAAGACCGGGTTTTTTAAGAATTTCTTTTAAATTTTCAGATGTAAATGGCTTGTCTTTTAAGTATTCAATTATTTCATGTTCAATGCGTTTGTTCCTAAAATATTGTAAGCCCGAATAGCTTTTTTGATAATTTGAATTATCATATATATCAAATTTCTATTCTATTAATTTAAAAATCTCATCAATTGATTTTTTTGGTTTTTGTAAAATTTCTTTGCTTGATTTACCAATTGCAACAAAAGAAATTAGATGATATTTTTCTGAAAGTCCTATAATTTCCCCTAGTTCGTCTTTAGCAATCATTGGAGCACTTAACCAACAAGCGCCATATCCCAAATCAACTGCAGAAAGCAAAATATTTTGAACTACAGCCCCTGCACTTTGAATATCAGGGTGATTTCGCATTACATTAATTTCATCGTGACTTAATTGAACTCCTTTTTCAAGAACTGTTTCGTAATTCTCCATAGCAATTGCTATAACTGCCGGTGCATTTTCGAAAAATGTGGCAAACCATTCTACCTGAGAAAGTACATTTTTTGCTGCTATAGAATTATTCGATGGTATTTCTTTTAGTTTTTTAATAACTTTTTCAGCCATTAAACTCAATGTATCTGTATTTGTAACTACAGTAAACATCCATGGCTGATAGTTATTAACACTTGGCGCTAAACCAGCTCGTCGGACTATTTCTCTTAAATCATTTACAGGTACTTTTTCATCGGTAAATGTTCTTATACTTGTTCTTAACTCAATAGCCTGTTTTAATTCCATAATTCAATAGTTTTAAATATCTATAAAAATAAAAAAGATTACAAATATTATTGACTAGTTTACCAACATTTTTATAACAGAATTGTTTTTGATATACAGAATATAAACTTTAAAATTTATTTATGATGTAAAAGATATTTAAGCATAGACTCAAAAATAGAGTACCCGTCAGTATTTCCAAGTTCATCGTCAGATGCGCGTTCGGGATGAGGCATCATACCAAATACATTTTTCTTTACGTTGCAAATGCCCGCAATATTTTCTATTGAGCCATTTGGGTTAGCTACTGATGTAACTTCGCCATGTTGATCACAATATCTAAAAAGTATCTGTCCATTTACACGCATTTGCTGAAGTGTTTCTTCACTTGCATAATAACGACCTTCACCATGTGCAATAGGAATTTTTAAAGGGGATTGTTTGTCAAGTTTTAATGTAAGAGCATTTGTATTGTTATCGGGAATTATATGAACATTTTTACAAACAAATTTTTGGGTATCGTTATGAAGTAATGCTCCTGGCAATAATCCGGATTCGCATAAAATCTGAAATCCATTACAAACTCCAAAAACAAATCCTCCACGATTAGCAAACTCTATAACTTTTTCCATAATTGGTGAATAACGTGCAATTGCTCCGGAACGTAAATAATCACCATAAGAAAATCCTCCTGGCAGTATTATTGCATCAACATTCTGCAAATCAGTGTCTTTATGCCACAACTCAACAACTTCTTGTTCTATTATGTTGCGAAGAACATATATCATATCTTGATCGCAATTTGACCCCGGGAATATTACTACACCAAATTTCATTTGAAAATATTTTTAACTGTTATATGTTTACTAAACAATTAGATATTGCTGTATTAATCAACTGTTATTAAGACTCCAAATATAGAGATAATAAATATCTCGTACAAATATTCATTTTTACTTTTTAACAGTTTTAAATATTTTATACCTTCGGTAAGAATTTAAAAATACTATTATGAAAGGTTTTCTGATTATGATAAAACTGATAATTATTTTACTATTTATTTTGTTTGTTCTTTTTGCAATTTTCTTGCTATTTTCATCAATTACGAATTATAAACCCCCAGTATCTGAATTGATTTTCAAATCGGATGCTCCAGACAAAATAGATGTTGATAAGGATCTAAATTTATTAATTTGGAATATAGGATATTGTGGTTTAAGTGACGATATGGATTTTTTTTATGATGGGGGGAAACAAGTAAGAACATCGAAAGAAAATGTGAATAATAATATGAATGTTATTTTTGATTTTATTTCCAAAAAAAATAATCAATCGTTCATCTTATTGCAAGAAGTGGATTTATCATCACGAAGAAGCTATTTTACAAATCAATTTGATTTAATTACAAAAGCCCTTTCTAAACATAATGGATTTTTTGCTAAGAATTATGATGTGAAATTTGTACCAACTCCAATCTACAATCCTCTTGGAACGGTAATATCTGGATTAGCAAGTTTTTCGGGATTTATTCCTGCTTCAGTAATAAGGTATTCGTTTCCTGGAAACTTCAGTTGGCCAACCAGTTTATTTATGCTCGACAGATGTTTTATGGTAATGCGTTTTCCTACAAGTAATAATAAGGAGTTATTGGTAATTAATACTCATAACTCAGCATATGATGATGGTTCTTTAAAGACTCAACAAATGGAATATTTAAAGAAATTTTTGATTGTTGAGTATAATAAAGGAAATTATGTAATAGTGGGTGGCGATTGGAATCAAAATCCTCCTGAATTGGCACGAGAGGATTTACAAAAGAACTCTCCAGCAAAACGGTTTATTTTAAATTCTGTACCTGAAAATTATCTTCCATCAGAATGGAAGTGGATTTATGAT
>MENE01000144.1:0-2381 GCA_001769005.1 Bacteroidetes bacterium GWA2_31_9b
ATATGCATTTTTATATTTATTGTATTGTGTATTATTATAATCAAATGAATAAATAAAAATTCCGGTTAATCCATAAATCACCGGTAATTTCCAGTATTTTTTATTGTAAATCTGTCCAAGGCCAGGAACTACTGCTGAATAAATAGTTGCTTTATGTGGTGAATGAACCTGAGGTTGTTCAATTGTTTGTAAAGGCTGTCCTGTAATATTAATCTCTTCCTGACTGTACCCTATATTAAACAGGCATAACAGGATAAGAAGTAAAATAAATTTTTTAATACTGATTAAATACGGCAATTGTTTCAATTTTAAATAAACAGGGACAAAATTATTTCATTTTATCAATAATTCCCATTATTCTCTCTAAATCTTCATCGGATTTGAATGGAATAACGATTTTGCCGCTCCCTTTATTATTTCTTTTAAAATCAATCTTAGAATTAAAATGATCTGAAAGATGTTTTTTAAGTTGTTCATATTCTTCAGGAAGACGAACTTTATCTTTTTGTTCATCAGGCTTTGGAGTATTTATATCTCGAATAATATCTTCAGTTTTACGAACAGATAAATCTTCGTCGATTATTTTATAATAGGTATTAAGCTGTGTTTTGGTATTTTCAATATTTACAAGCGCCCTTGCATGACCCATTGAAATTTGCTTGTCGCGAATACCCAATTGAATTTCTGCTGGCAATTTAAGTAATCGAAGGTAATTTGAAATGGTTGATCTTTTTTTACCAACCCTATCGCTCATACTTTCCTGAGTAAGTTTACATTCTTCGATTAATCGTTGGTAACTTATTGCTATTTCAATTGCATCAAGGTCTTCACGCTGAATATTTTCAACAAGAGCCATTTCAAGCATTTCCTGATCATTAGCAAAACGAACATAAGCTGGTATTTTATTTAATCCTGCAATCTGTGCTGCTCTGTATCGACGTTCACCTGTAATTAATTGGAATTTTTTATCATCGATTTTACGAACAGTAATTGGTTGAATAATTCCTAACTCACGAATCGATCGTGCTAAGTCGTTTAAAGCATCCTCATCGAATTTTGTTCGTGGTTGGAATGGATTTACTTCAATACGATTTATTTCGATTTCGTTAACCGAGTCAGCATTCACTGTGTGTTCCTGACCTGCATCGTCAATCAATGCTCCCAATCCTCTTCCTAATGCATTTCGTTGTGCCATTATATAATTAATTATTTCGTGTTAAACTGTTATTTATGAAACGATTTTTGCAGCGTTTGCAATTTTTGTTTTATCGTTTTTTTGTAAAACTTCGCGTGCCAGATTTAAGTAATTTAATGACCCTTTTGATGCTGCATCATATAACACAACTGGTTTACCATAACTTGGAGACTCGCTTAATTTGATATTACGCTGAACAATGGTTTCGAAAACCATGTCCTGAAAATGTTTTTTAACTTCATCAACAACCTGATTAGATAAGCGTAAACGAGGATCGTACATGGTTAATAGAAATCCTTCGATTTCAAGTTCTTTGTTCAGACGTGTTTGAATTATTTTTATTGTATTAAGCAATTTACCTAAACCTTCAAGTGCAAAATACTCACATTGTACAGGTATAATAATAGAATCGGCCGCTGTAAGAGCATTAACTGTAATTAAACCAAGTGAAGGAGAGCAATCGATTAAAATAAAATCATAATCATCTTTAATTTTTTCAATAACTCGTTTAAGAATATATTCGCGGTTTGGCTGATTTAACATTTCAATTTCGGCTCCAACAAGATCAATGTGTGAAGGAATAAGATCCAATCCTTCTATATCACTATTTAATATAATAGTTCTTGGATCAAGATCGTCGACAAGGCATTCGTAAATACTTGTTTTAATTGCTCTTATATCGAAACCTGTACCCGATGTGGCATTAGCCTGCGGATCGGCATCAACAATAATTACCTTTTTTTCGAGAACAGCTAAACTTGCTGCTAAATTTATTGCTGTAGTGGTTTTTCCTACTCCACCTTTTTGATTTGCTATTGCAATAACTTTTCCCATATTCTATTTCGTTGTAAATGCTGAGTTATTTAAATTCAAATTTTCCTTTTTACAGGATTCCAAAAATACAATTTTAAAAGCTTTTTATTATGGTGTTGGTTAAGAATTGTAAACATTTTTTTTGGAGTTATTAACAAATTATTAACAATCCTCTATGTTTAAAACCTTTACCTGAATTCTAAATCGCGTTAATTTATCGTTTTCAAATAAAATTATGATTAAGCAAATTTCTCTATTGTTTCTTTCAATAATTTTTCTTTATCGACAGGAACGACTCCTACTTTTTCGCATACCAAACCACCTGCCAGATTAGATATCCCTGCAATGTATTCAGCTTCAAGTCCTGCAGCCA
>MENE01000144.1:2405-4539 GCA_001769005.1 Bacteroidetes bacterium GWA2_31_9b
CATAATTAAGAGAAAGTTCTTTCTGCAATTTTTGGGTTGCTTTATTTATGCTTTCAAAATCTCCTTTTTTAATCTCAATCTTTAATCCTTCGGATAATTCTTTAAAATTTGGTTTAAAGAGTGTAACATTTTTATACTCCAAAAAATTTCTTTTCTTAGGATCTACTAATGTTGGGATATTTTTTTTATTTGCGTAATCAACAATTTCTTTAATAACAAGTGGTGTAATACAACCTTTATCGTAATCTTCAAAGATTATTGCATTTACATTTTTCTCCATTAAAATTGTAAGAATATGTTGAATAAACTTTTTTTCAATTTCTTTATCGAGTTCGTAATCTACTTCTTCATCAACACGTAATAATTGTTGATTATTTGATATAATTCTTGTTTTTATTGTTGTTTTTCTATTATCATCCTCAAGAATACCTTCGCTAGATAATTTTTGATCTTTTAAGAGGTTATAAAATATTTTTGCTTTTGAGTCATTACCAATAACAGCGCAAAGAATAGGGTTTGCACCTAAAGCCTGAACATTTAATGCTACATTTGCTGCTCCACCTAAACGGTTTTCCTGTTTAGTGCTCATAATTATTGGAACAGGAGCTTCAGGTGAAATACGGTTTACTTTACCCCACATATAAGAATCAATCATTACATCACCAATAATTAAAATATTGAATTGATTAAATGACTTGAAAACAGTATTAAAATTTAATTTCTTAATCATATTAAATAAGAATGAATTTGCAAAGATAATCATTCGAAGACAAGTCTTCTAAAAATCAAAACCCAATTTATTAAAACAATCAGGTATTCGATTATTCACTTTTCTTATCTGAAGTTAATCCTGGATTACCGGTATCTAAAACAAATCGCCACTCACCTTTTGCATTTTTTTCCCATACAGTAGCGTAAGTTCCTTGAAAAGATTGCCCAATATTCTCACCTTTAGTAATTTCGAGAAGATAAATTCCAAAAGAATATCCTAAATCGCACGATTTTGCAACTCTTGCAAAGCTTGGCTTCCATGTTAAACGATAATTTGTGTCAGATATTTCAGTATATAACTGTTTCAATGCTTCTTTTCCAACTATAGGATAAGAATTAGGTTTTAATAATACAACATCCTGAGAAGCAAACTCAATAAAAGCTTGATGATTACCTACTTCAACCGAACGGTTTGAGAAATCAATATCGGCTTTTAAAATATTTTCTCTTTCTTGATCCATATTTGTGTTCATATTACATTTTGTAAACAGAATGATTACTAAAAAAATTGGTAATGAGAATTTTACAATTGTTTTCATATACTTAAATATTTTTAATTAATAAAAGTAAAAAACAATATTACAAATGTTTAATTAAATACCATTTATTTCTTATGAAAAATAACCTATATTTGATTTAGTTAGAAAGATATTTAATTTACCCTTTAATATAAAAGTTCAATGCCAGTAAAAAGGGATCATACAAGTTTAAAGGTTGCTTTCATAGTGACTGTTTTTACAGCGTTTGTATTCCTCTTCTTATTCTTATATATTGGTATTAATTCCAGAAAATATGCATATGAAGATTCAAAACGTTTAGCATCTGAAGTTTCGAGAAAAGCTGTATTAGAAACCGAAATATATTTAAATAATGCAGTAAGTGTAGCACGTTCGCTTAAAGAAAAATCACTACTTCTAAGAAAAGCTAAAGTTAATCGATCTATCCTTTCAGAAATTATTAAAGATGCACTTATTGAAAATCCAAACTTTCTTGCTGTATGGACAATGTGGGAACATAACGCTTTCGACAATAAAGACAACTTTTATGCAAAAACTATACCCTATGATTCTTTAGGGAATTTATCTGTAACATACTTTAAATATAAAGATACCCTTTTAGTTGAATATACTGAACCTGACGATTATTTTGAAGATTATTATACTATTCCAAAATCTTCCAGGTCAGAAATTATTATTGAACCTTATTATTATCAATACGAAGGATATCCATATATATTTTATGAAACCTCTGTTGTTGTTCCAATATTTGTTGACACTGCTTTTGTTGGTGTTTTTGGCATTGATATTAATATGGATGCCTTAGAATATAATCTTAACCATACAAAACTATACAAATCGGGATA
>MENE01000144.1:4562-8143 GCA_001769005.1 Bacteroidetes bacterium GWA2_31_9b
TAGAAACAGTTTCGGAGTTTACAGGGAAAAAAGTTTTTCGATATTTCTATCCAATTTCGGCAAGTGGTAGTTCAAAACCCTGGAGTATGCTTGTGGAAATACCTATTGAAGAGGCTACAATCAGATCAAAACAGCTTCTTTACATTGCTATTGGTACATTAATCGTAGGGCTTTCTTTACTTATTTATCTTGTATTTAATATTTTTGACAGAAAGAGATATGAAAAAACAATTCTTACTGCTAAGTTCGAAGCAGAAGAAAGCAGTAGGTTGAAAACCGCATTTTTAAATAATATTTCACATGAAATAAGAACTCCGTTGAATGGCATTTTAGGATTTACGGAGTTACTAACTGAAAGCGAAGTTTCAGATGATCAAGTTAAAATTTATAAAGATATTATCCACAATTCGAGCAATCAGCTTCTTTCGATAATTTCTAATGTTCTTGATCTTTCGAAAATACAATCAGGTAAAATTGAAAAAATTGTTCGTGAGTTTGATGTTGAAGCTGCTATTTCAAAAGTAATTGATTTTTATTCTCCTTCAGCTGTTGAAAAAGGATTAAAGATAGTACCCAATTATCCTATTGCAGAAGAAAAAACTATTATTAACTCAGATGAAAATAAATTCAAACAGATATTATCTTATTTAATAAATAATGCGATTAAATTCACAAAAACCGGATCTATTGAAGTTGGTTTTTACAATCAGCAAGATTCCATTTTATTTTATGTAATGGATACAGGTATTGGTATTAGAGCTGAAGATGCATTAAATATATTTAAAAACTTTAATCAGGCTGATCAATCAATGACACGTAATTTTGGTGGATTAGGTATAGGCTTATCTATTTCAAAATCATTTATTGAATTACTTGGAGGCTCAATACGTTTTGAGTCTGAACCAGGAAAAGGAGCTACATTTTATTTCACATTGCCAAATTCTCAACAAAAAAGTTCGAACTCTGTTAATCTTAATTTTAATTTTCCTTCTGATTCAAAATTTACAATTCTTATAGCCGAAGATGAAAAACACAACTATATTTTATTAAACGAGATAATTAAAAATTCAGGAATAAAAACACTATGGGCATCAAATGGAGAAGAAGCTGTAAATTTATGTAAAGCAAATAAAGATATTAAAATTGTATTTATGGATATTAAAATGCCTGTTATGAATGGTTATGAGGCTTGTAAAATTATAAAGTCATTTAATAAAGATCTTCCGATAGTTGCAGTTACTGCAAACTTCCAACCTCAGGATGGTTCTCAAAAAATAACTTTCGATTCAATAATTTCCAAGCCATATAAAAAAGAAGATCTTTGGGGAGTTATTTCAACTTTTATAAAAAGTGAAAACTAAAAGATTCTTAAACTGGATCAACATCAATTGTAATTTGAACTGTCTTAAAATTTTCCTGAGAAAGTAAATTTTCAATTTCAATATTTAATAATGTTTTCGCCTTCTGGAACGAAGCTTGACGTTCAATTTTCAGTAAGATATTTTTTATATATAAATTTTGAATTCTTCCAATTATTGGAGCCTCAGGACCTAAAACCCGTTTCCCGAATATTTTTCTTAAATTTTCAGATAGCATTGACGATGCTTGATCAGTAATTTCAGATTTCCTATGCTTAATACTAAGGTTTATCAATCGTACATAAGGAGGGTAATTGAAGTTTTTTCGCTCTAAAAGCTGAGATTTGTACATCCCTATAAAATCATTTTCAATAACATTCAATAATATTGGATGTTGTGGATTATTGGTTTGCAATATTACTTTTCCTTGTTTGTTTTTTCGTCCGGCACGTCCACTCACTTGAGCCATTAGTTGGAAACTTCGCTCGAACGACCTGAAATCTGGATAATTGAGCATACTATCAGCATTCATAATCCCCACAAGGCTAACATTGTCGAAATCAAGTCCTTTGGAAACCATTTGTGTTCCAATTAAAATATCAACTTCTCCTGACTCGAAACTGGAGATTATTTTCTCATAAGCATGTTTTGAACGGGTCGAATCAAGATCCATACGAATGACTTTTGCCTGAGGAAAAAGAATTTTAATATCATCTTCAATTTTTTCGGTACCAAATCCTCTGGTACTTAATTCTTCAACACTACATTTTGTGCATGCTTTAAATGTTCGAACAGAAAATCCACAATAATGACAAACCAGTTCGTTCTTAAATTGATGATATGTAAGACTTACATCGCAATTGGGGCAATTGGGAATCCATCCACACTTTTCACATTCGAGATAAGGTGAAAATCCTCGTCGATTTTGAAAAAGGATAACTTGTTTTTTATTATTTAAAGCATTCTCAATTTGGTTTACCAACTCGGGAGTAAAATGCGATTTCATTTCTTTCTTCTTTCTTGCACGAATTACATCAACAATTTGTATGTCGGGCATCATAATATCTTTAAAGCGAGAATTTAGCTCAACCAATTTATATTTTTCTGTTTTAGCATTATAATAACTATCAACGGATGGCGTAGCTGAACCTAATAAAACTTTTGCATTATGTATTTGAGCAAGTACAATTGCGCTATCTCGGGCATTATATCGTGGTGCTGGATCGTATTGTTTGTAAGTATTCTCATGCTCCTCATCAATAATTATTAGTCCTAATTTCGAAAAAGGTAAAAATAATGATGAGCGAACCCCAAGAATTACCTGATAAGCACTTTCAGTTTTATTCTCATTTAATACATTCTGATATACTTCTACTCGTTCAGAATCGCTAAATTTGGAGTGATAAATTCCAACCTTTCGGCCAAAAACTGCAGTTAGCCTATTTATTATTTGAGCGGTTAAAGCTATCTCTGGCAATAAATACAGAACTTGTTTTCCTTTTTCAATTTGTTCTTTTATAAGTTGTATATAGATTTCTGTTTTACCACTAGAAGTAACTCCATGAAGCAAAACAACATCTGTTTCAGCAAAACCTTGTTGAATTAATTCATAAGCTTCTTGTTGTGGTTCCGATAATTTTTTTACTGAGTTACCATTTATTTCCGTCTCATTTAAACGACTTACAAGTTTTTCATACTCGATAAAAATATTCTTTTCGATTAGAGTTTTTATTGTTGTAGATGTTGCTCCGGAAGATTTTATTAAAGTCTGCTTACTAACTTCGCTTATATTGCTTTCTAAAAATGCTCCTGAAAGATTTATATAATTTGTTAATACAACTTCCTGTTTAGTAGCTTTTTTTAATTTCCCAAAAATCTCATTTAATCGTTCTTCAGTTTGAATTGATTCGTGTAATGAAATATAGAGTTCGGTTTTGGGCTTATAATTCTCTCTTAGCTTTTCTTCAAGAAAAATTGCTTTTTTTTCCAGTAAGGTTTTAATTAAAGGTAATATATCTTTTCTTTTGAGAAAATTCGATAATTCCTGTATACTTGAAATTGTTCTTTTTTCGAGAAAATCGAGAATAAGGGTTTCATGGCTGGTATATGAATTTTCGATATTGGCTTCAGGATTATAAATAATCTGTGTTTCACTCTCTAGTTTTAAACCTGATGGTAATGCAGCTTTATAAACTTCACCAACAGAACACATATAATACTTAG
>MENE01000144.1:8196-11698 GCA_001769005.1 Bacteroidetes bacterium GWA2_31_9b
GGCACTGAATATGTAAACAATTGCTTTATTGGCAAAGGGAGTAAAACATCGACATATAAAGCATTTTTGCTCATCTAAAATAAATCATTTTAATGCGATGAAGGTATAAAAAATAGACTTTAATTTTGAATTAGTTTCTGATTTTTAATATTTCAATTTCTGTTTTAATAACAACAGAATTAAAAAAGAGTTTAATACGAAGATGTTTTTTGCCCTTGATATTAAATTTTTCAGCTTAATGTTAACAAAGCTCAATTGAAGTTAATATTGATTTATCAATTTAAACTTTTTCCTTTTTCCAGTTTCCTTTTCGAAATAAATATATGGCTATTAGTGTCATTAATGATTCAGCAATTACAATTGCTAAATAAACACCATTTTCGTTATGAAATACCATTTTTGATAAAATAAACGCCAATGGTATTTCGATTAACCAAAAACATAAAATATTAATTTTTGTAGGAGTTCTAGTATCGCCAGCGCCATTAAATGATTGAACCATAACCATTCCCATTGCATAAAAAATATATCCGATACTAATTATTTGTAAACCTTTAGCTCCAGTTCGAATTACATCGGGATTGTTAATAAAAAGTCGAATGAAAAACTCGGGAAAAACAATAAAAATAATTGAAATAAAACCAAGAATTACCATATTTACATATCCTGTAATCCAAACAGCACGTTCAGCACGTTCTGGTTTTTTAGCACCTAAATTTTGTCCAACTAAAGTTGCGGCAGCATTGCTAATTCCCCACGAAGGCATTAAAGCAAAAATAACAATACGTATAGCTATAGTATATCCAGCTAATGCATTACTACCAAACTCAGCAATAATGCGTACCATTCCAACCCAACTAACTGTAGCAACAAGAAACTGACCAATACCTCCCAATGATACTTTAATTAGGTTGTACATTACTTTTAAATTCAGTTTAATTGCTCTACGAATTATTTTTACTCGTCCATTTCCTTTATATAATATATAGAACTGGTAAAATACAGCTGTTCCTCTACCAATAGTTGTAGCAATTGCTGCACCTTTAATTCCTAAGGCAGGTATTGGTCCAAATCCAAAAATTAGTATGGGATCAAGGATAATATTTAAAATATTTGCAATCCACAAAACTCTCATCGATAAAGCAGCATCGCCTGAGCTTCTGAAAACTGCATTAATTATAAAAAGTAATATGATAACTATATTGCTACCTAACATAATTGTAGTGTATATAGAATATTCATTTACAATTAAACTGCTTGCACCCATTAATCTTAATAACGATTTTGCAAAGATAATTCCAAGAATACCTATAATAAGTGAAACAACAATTCCGGCAATTATTGATTGAACTGCAACAACTGAAGCTGAATAAGGTTTTTTCTCTCCTATTCTTCTTGAAACTAAAGCTGTTGTTGCCATACCTAGTCCCATCCCTACTGTATAAATTATTGTTAATAGGGATTCAGTAATTCCTACTGTAGCAATAGCATCAGGACCAAGTTTTGATACAAAGAAAATATCTGTTATGGCAAATATCGATTCCATTAAAGTTTCAAGAACCATAGGAATAGATAAAAGCAAGATTGATTTTCGTAAAGGAATATTAGTGAAATCTTTATCGGTTCCAGAAATAGATTCTTTAATATCACCCCAAAGATCTAATAAATTTGATTTATTTAATAAATATGAATATTTTTTTAACGACATGATAATTAACTTGATTAGATAAAACAAAAAAGTGTGAGTAGTAAATTAAAAAACAAACGTTTTTTTGATTTGAAATGCCATGGTGGCTGTAAATACAATGATAGGTTTCATCGGAATATGTTTTATCTGACACAAATATAGGGAAAATAAATTTAAAGTTCCAATTTAGAAAATTGAAAAATAAACAGCATCAATAATGAACTTGATTTGAAATGATAAAAAATAAGAAGTTGTCCCAATAGTACGTAAGTTGTTCATATTCCTACAAGCCTACCCGTCCGACAGATGGGCTCAATATTACAACATTTTATTAAGCAGTTTGTCACACTAAACTAGTCGAAGTGTAGACATTAAAAAAGAGGCTTTTGAGACAGCCTCTTTATATTTTTAATAAAAGAAAAGGAATTTAATCTTCATCAGACTCATCGCGAACATTAGCAGCTTCATCGAAATTATCATCAAGATATTCTTCGTTTTCTTCTTCTTCAGCAGTATCATCTGTTTCAATGTCTTCAGCAAAATCACCTCTTAGTTTGCCTTCACTGTCAAAATCTTCATCATCTTTAACAATCTGACGAGCTTCACCTGCTGTCATTCTTATTAAATAGTATATTTCTTCCGTATCGAAAGGTAAAGCTGAAATATATCTACCTTCAGCATTTGTAAATGTAATGAGATTATCTTCGTAACCATCTGGGTATTCAATCTTAATCCTGTTAATTGTATCTTCAGGAAGTTTATCGTAATCTATTACTACTCGTTTTTTAGCCACTGTTTATTTATTTTTAACTTAATTTTTAATTTCCGAAAGATATTTAGAAAATGTAATTTGACAAAGAAATCATAAAAAATTTCTTATTTTTTTTTTAAAACTATATTTCAAATATATATTTTAATTAACTTTTTTTGAGTTTTTATTAAGGGTGTAAATATTGGAAAAAATTAGTTCATATAGTATTAAAAACAAAAAATCTTTAATCGAATAACTAATAATTCAATTAAAGATTTGTAATACAGGCGATATTGTTTACCATCGTATCTTGTAAGTACAAATATTTCCTCCTTTTTTTCTTGTTTCTTTCGATGTATCTAAAACGACTTCATTTTTAATAGAATCTTTTGGTTTAAATTTTCTTACCATAGTTGTTATAATTCCTCTATCAAATTCACTTGGATATGGATTATTACATTCCATAACTGCTGTTCTGTTTTTTTCATCATACTCAATTAGTGTATAATGTCCAATTTCACCTCCTTTGTGATTCATATGATAGGCCATATCAATCGCTTTTAATGCTGATTCAAGATTATTTATTTCAGGAGGAAATTTTGCATTTTCGGGAATTGCTTTTCCTATAGTATATATTGTATTCTCACCAATAGATTTTGCTATATCTTTAAAGGCATCTAACCAGTTTTGCTGAGAATACCATTTATCTGGATTAGGGTCAATTCCATGTTTTTTGAGCAACTGAAGCCTGGCTTCCTGCCCAGTAGGAATAGCATTAATCACTGACAAAACAGTTTGTCCATTAACTTCTACTCCTTCTGCAAATGCTTTAAATTGTGCCATATAGTTTATATTTGGTTATATGTACCTAACATATTCTAATGCAAACTTGTTTAATTCTAACACATTTTTTAAAAAATCATTTATAATTAAACAGATATAAAAGATTAAAAAAAATTGTTGAAAAGATATATTTTTTTTGATTTTAAGAATGGAAATTTTACAGAAACTTATTTTTTCTCAGGTACTGGATCTGATTTTGATTCTATGTTTGCTTCTTGCTT
>MENE01000145.1:0-4815 GCA_001769005.1 Bacteroidetes bacterium GWA2_31_9b
ATGGATAGATTATGTTGCAATGGGAGGAATGACAAATACAACAACTGCTAATGCAGGTTATGGAAACTTTACTGCAACTAAAATTGCTACTGTTACTCAAGGAGCAAGTACAACAATTAGTTATAGTTGTGGATTTAAGAGCACTAAATATA
This sequence comes from Bacteroidetes bacterium GWA2_31_9b, assembly GCA_001769005.1. Classification (GTDB taxonomy): domain Bacteria; phylum Bacteroidota; class Bacteroidia; order Bacteroidales; family UBA12077; genus UBA12077. The sequence continues at coordinate 153 of MENE01000145.1, forward strand.
CCGAATACTGGAGAGTATGGATTGACTGGAATCAAAACGGCACATTTGAGACTACCGAATTGGTTGCTAGTAAAACATCATCAGTAAATACCACATTAACTACTACGTTTACAGTTCCTTCAACTGCATTAGTAGGTTCGACACGAATGAGAGTATCCATGAAATATAATTCAGCACAAACTGCATGCGAAACTTTCGGTTATGGAGAAGTTGAAGATTATACTGTAACTGTTCAGGCTTCAAAAAGTACTACTGAAACAATAGCAAAAAATGAAAAAATACTGAATAGTATTAAGGTTGATGTATATCCTAATCCTGCAAGTAATTTTACTACTGTAGCTATTGACATTATGAATCCTGAAAAAATCGAAATAAACATATTTGATATTCAGGGATGTTCTGTTATTAGCGAAAAGAATATTCAAGTTGATGGCTATTTTGAAAAACAATTTGATATCTCAAGATTAAATAAAGGAATCTATTTTATTCAGATTCTTGGATCAAATACAAAAGAAACCAGAAAATTGATTATTCAATAAGGATAAATCTATAATACAGGAAAGGGGCTTAGGCCCCTTTCTTTATTTTATTATGAATTAATTAAAATGAAATTTAATCTTTTAAAGCAAACTCAACGGTTTTTTCAGCATGAATTTGTGTGGTGTCAAACACAGGAACAGAACAATCCGATTGTTTTATGAGTAAAGGAATTTCGGTACAACCTAATATGATTCCTTGCGCTCCACGTTTAATTAAAGAATTAATTATTCTTATATATATTTCTTTTGATTCTTGTTTAATAATTCCTAAAACAAGTTCGTTGAATATTATATTATGAATTTGCACCAAGTCTTCTTCTTCTGGAATAATTGTCTGTATACCATGATTGTTAATTAATCTTACTTTGTAAAAATCCTGCTCCATAGTAAATCGGGTACCCAACAATGCTACTTTTGTAATTCCTTTTGATTTTACAACTTCTGCAGTAGCATCGGCAATGTGAATAATAGGAATGGTAATGTTTCTTTCAATTTCAGGAACCATTTTATGCATGGTGTTAGTACAAATTGTAAGCATTTCGGCTCCACCTCGTTCAATTTTTTTTGCAGCATCAATCATTATTTGAGTTAATTGATCCCAATCACCTTTAAACTGTAATTCCTTTATCCGATCAAAATCAACAGAATACATAACACATTCACACGAATGATAACCACCAAGTTTTTCTTTTACTTTTTCGTTTACAATTTTATAATATTCAAGAGATGACTCCCAGCTCATGCCACCTAGTAAGCCTATTATTTTCATAATCTTTTTGTTAAGTATTTAGAATAAAAATCTAAAAATAGAACAATTAAAAAAAAGAATTGCTATTTGGAATCTGATTTGATAACTACTTAAAAGCTTATCTTTGTAAAATTCAAGTAATAAGGAGGTTCAAATTGAAAAAACAAATATTTTTTACTATAGGAATTTTAGTACTCACATTTATATTAGTGAGTTGGGGAGGAACAGGGCATTACAAAATCAATTCTGCTGTTTCATTATCATTTAATCAGGAAATGAATCAGTTTAGCTCATGGGTTGAAACACTTGCTGATCATGCATCAGATGCTGATATTCGTAAACAATGGGATAACAATGAAGCACCAAAACATTATATTGATATTGATAATTATTCTGAGTTTATTTCAAACGGAACAATTCCTCAAACTTTAAGTGGAGCCATTTCAGCACATGGAAGTACTTTTGTATACGACAATGGTATTTTACCTTGGGCTACAATTACAGCATACGATTCATTAAAAAGTTGTTTCGAACGATTGGATTGGGATAAAGCAGTACTTTTTGCTTCCGATTTAGGACATTATGTTGCCGATGGTCATATGCCTTTACACATTACACGAAACTACGATGGAGATTATACTGGTAATGACGGAATTCACTCTCGTTTCGAATCTACAATGATTAATACATATATTTCACAAATTACGTATTCAGGAGATTATATAGGTGAGATATCAGATGTAAATCAGTATGTGTTTGATTATATTTATAATAATTATCAATATGTTGAATCGGTAATTGCAGCAGATGATTATGCTACAAATATTAATAGTGATATTTATTCTAGTGAGTATAAATCAGCTCTTTGGAATTACAGCAAGAATTTTACAATTCTTCTTTTTAAAAATGCATCACATGCATTAACTGAACTTATTTATACTGCATGGCTTCAGGCAGGTAGTCCTGTTATGAATCCAACAGGAATTGATAATCCAATAACTGAGCCTACTGTTGTATTGCAACAGAATTTTCCAAATCCTTTTTCAAACTCGACAAAAGTACAGTTTTCTTTAAATCAAAATACAAAAATAATTTTACAAGTTAAAGATATACAAGGAAATACAGTTGTGGAAATTATTAATGATGTGAAATCTGAAGGAAATTATTCCTTTGATATTAATACAGAAAATCTTTCAAGTGGTATTTACTATTTAACTCTAGATACCGATAAAGAGCATTCTGTAAAGCAAATGATACTCGTAAGATAAGTGATTTTTTAGTTCGGGAATCTCATTCAAAAAATTTAGTAGTAATAATTATATTTTTAAAATTTTAGATAAACGGTTTTAATCATTCAGGTTAATTTTTATATTTGATTCAATTTGATTTATGATTATCAAAAAAAAGAATTAGTTTTAGAATGTAAATTTTTTGAAGAATTAAATTATGAAATTTCGCTTTCTGTTTTCATCGATTATTTTATTTTTTTTAATCTCTGTTAGTGCATTAGCAAAAAATGATGTACTAATTAAAAATGGAGTAATTGATCTAACTAATTTATTTTTTGAAAAATCAAAAAGCATTAAATTGCAGGGTGAATGCGAGTTTTATTGGAATCAATTATTAGAACCTAAAGATTTTACTGATAAAAAAAATAATCAATCCACATATCAGAAACTACCCAAATCGTGGACAGGATATAAAATCAACAACCACAAACTTCCCAACGAAGGTTTTGCTACATACAGGATAATAATCAAAAAAAGATCCGATTCAAAAAGAACGATTTATGGATTAAAAGTTTCATCTGTTTTTTCGAATTATAAACTTTGGATTAACGGCACATTATTATCAGAAGTTGGTAAGGTTGGAACTTCAAAAAACATTTCTATTCCAAAGTTTAAATATCAGGACATACCATTTGTTTTAGATCCTGAAAAAGAATCAACTGACCAGGTAGAAATAATTTTTCAGGTTTCAAATTTTTCTCATCAACGTGCAGGATTACAAAAACCAATTTTCATTGGCAACTATGAGAACCTAAAGGCTGAATCGAGATGGATGGATATTTTAAACCTGATTATCATTGGAATTATTTTGGTAATTGGAATTAACCATCTGAATATGTACCTTTTCAGAAGAAAAGACATTTCAAATCTTTATTTCAGTATTGTTTGTATAGTAATGATCTTGAGAAATATTACTACAGAAGACAGAATCATAACTTATATATTCCCCAATATTAACTGGGAATTGCTGGTAAAGCTCGATAATTTTTCTGGATTTGGTACTATTCCACTTTTTGCATTATTCTTTTACAGTTTATTTAAAGTAGATTTTCCAAAAACAATAAAAAATGTATTAATAGGTATTGGTATTGCAATATCACTTCTTGTATTTGTTACTCCGGCTAATTTTTATGGTAGATTCAGAACACTATTTGAATTGTATATATTACTAGGTGGATTATATGTAACCTTCGGGGTTTTGCTTGTAGCTGCAATCCGAAAAAGAGAAACTGCTCTTTTTACATTTATTGGGATGTTTATTCTCTATGCTACTGCTATAAATGATGTATTAAGTAGTATGGGAGTTATTCAAAGTGCTTATGTTGCTCCATATGGACTTGTAGCCTTTATGTTAATTCAATCTGTAACTATTACATACAAATCTGCAAAAGCGATTAATCAGAATGAGCATTTAAGTGAACAACTTATTAATGAAAAAAATAACCTGGAGAAAAATATTAGTGAGCGAACTAAAGAATTGCAATCGCAACACAATTTGTTAATAAAACATCAGGAAAAAGAACAACAGCAAAACTGGATAAATTCGGGAATAGCTCAAATAAACGATATCCTTTCTGATAACAAAAACGATTTTAAAGCGCTAAGCGATAAAGTTTTATCAAAGTTGGTAAAGTATGTAAATGCACATTTTGGCGTGCTTTATATGTTGAATAATTCAAATCAGAACGAACCACCTTTTCTTGAACTCATTTCTGATTACGGATGCAGCAGTGATGTGAAAGCAAATAAATCGCAGATTCATATTACAACAGGAATGCTTGGTGCTGCATTCACCGAAAATAGATTAATGATTGTAAATGATATACCTACTAACTATATTAAGATTGAATCAGGTCTTGGCGAAGCACAACCAACATCACTTCTTATTGTTCCCCTTAGTGTTGATGAAAATGTTTTTGGAATAATTGAAATTGCCGGATTTAATACTTTCTCTGATCTTGAAATAGATTTTATTAAACGTATTGCACTTAATATTGCCAATATTCTGAATAACATTCGAATAAACGAGAATAATCTTGTTATGATTCAGAAATACAAAGAACAAGAAGTGTTAATGAGTGAGAAAG
>MENE01000145.1:4850-16195 GCA_001769005.1 Bacteroidetes bacterium GWA2_31_9b
TTTTGTTATGCAGGTTGTTTAATCTTTTCGAAATACATTGCAAACGATCTGTAAAGAAAGTGTGTCCATTTACCAAAAGGAACAATAAGTACAGCCCATTGCACTAATACTGTCAGGTGAAAAAGATACAACCATAAATTAGTTTCAATAAAATCCAGATCGATAAATATTCGTACTAAAAATGCAGAAAATGCCATTAGAAATAACCAGATTACAAACAGCCAGTCTGATGGCTGAGAGAATTTATTTAATTCTTTATTCTTTTTAATTCTACCTCTTACAAAAATAAAAGTCAGAGTAAACAATACAATACTTTCAGCATAACCGAGTAAGATTATAAATAGACTGTTTGTTCCAAACCAATCGAGAACAACTGTTGTAAATAGCAACGATAAATATCCCAAAACTATAATTAAATGGATTAACCAACGTGATTGACTATCGTCGCATCCGAGAGTTCTTTTTTGAGTGAACATGTGCGTAAATAGTTCTTGCATTCCCTTAACATAAGTTAAGAATTTTACTTTTATCTTGGGTTTTAAAATTACAAACCACCACATACGGGCTAGATTTGGAATAAGAATAGCAGTAAAAACAATAATTATAGCCCACATTTCGAACTGATGACCAAAGTGCATAATGGTATCTACTTCAAAGCTCTTTGAAAAAGCAAATAAAATTACTGCTAATGCCGTGGCTAGGAATGCAAAAATGGTAAATGGAAGATATTTATACATTAATCCAGAAAGTCCAGTCCAATCGTATTTAGCAGTTAACCATCTACGTAACGACATCATCAATTCACCGGGGCTTGCTTCTCGAGGACAAGTTGTTGAGCATTCGCCACAATAATAGCATAACCAGGGATCAATTGATGCTTCAATTTCACTTTCTAAACCAAGAACTGAATATCTTACCAGTTTTCTTGGAAATGAACTGTTATTATCAGAAAGCGAGCATGTTGCTGTGCAATTTCCACAATTAAAACAAGCATTAAAGTCGTGAGCTCCGTATTTTTTAATTTCAGTAGCAAATTCAGGATTTACTTTTGCCATTATAGTTAGTTTTTCAATTTATAATAATAATACAACTCTTTTTTATCCATACCTTCAGTTACAACAACATTGTATTTATGCATTGTCATAACATGGTATGTAATAATGTCTTTATCAACCTCCAGTTTTTCAGAAATTTCAGGGATTGTCAATTTATTACCATTCATGGTTTCTAAAATATTTTTCCATAGTTGAGGATATTCTTTCATCTTAACTCCGGAAACTTCTTCTGTTGATTCACTTTCTTTTTCTCTTACTTTCAAATCGATTTTTTCCATAAAACCATCAATCATCGATTCAATTTCATTATCAGTAAATTGAGCAATTTCAATTGCATTTGTAGGGCAAACTGGTGCGCATATTCCACATCCTGTACAAATTGCTTTATTCACTGCTGCAATGTGCTTATCGCCCGATTCGATTTCTTTTATTGCAGTATATTCGCACACTTCAGCACATTTACCACACCACACACATGCATCGTTATTTACACGTGCAATTACAGGATCGAGAGAAACTGTTCCACCTTTTAATAATGCATTTATTTTTGATGCAGCAGAAAGTGATGATTGTACCGATTCACTTATATTCTTTGGACCCTGACATGAACCTCCGATATAAACTCCTTTGATTACAGTTTCAACAGGTTTGAGTTTTGGATGAATCTCATTGAAAAATTTATCGGTACCAATTGGAATTTTAAACTTCTCCGATATTTGCTTACTGTCCTCACGGGCAACCATTCCAGTTACTAAAACAACCAAATCGGCTTCGATTTCTAATTCTTTTTTTGATGTCAGATAATCTTTAACCTTAATATTTAAAGTTTTTTCATTCTGCTCAACAACAGGAGGTTCTTTTTCATCGAAACGAATATAAATATCACCTTGTTTTGACGATTTTTCGTACATCAATTCCTGTTTCCCATAAGTTCTTATATCTCTGAAAAGGTGATAAGCATTTATTCCTTTGTATTTATCAGCAAGTTGTAACGAAGAATTTATTGCCGAAGAGCAACATTGACGCGAACAATACTTGTTTTCTCCTTTTGTTTGCCTGTTACCAACGCAATAAATAAATGCTATTTTTTTAACTGGTTTATTATTAAAGATTAATTTATCAGGATTCAACTCAATTAACCTATTTAGCTCGGGTAATGTTACCACATTCGAAAAGGTTTTGTAACCATATTCGCCTTCTTTAGGTTGATAAGAATCGAATCCTGTTGTTACTAAAACAGAACCGGCAGTAAGTGATAAAATCTCATCTTGCTGAGTTAAATCAAGACAGGAAGCATGTTTCGCTAAAAATTCTTTTTCATTTTTCAGGGCTTCAGCATTTACAACAGTCACATCGGGTAATGCTTCTGGGTAATTTTTATAGATTGCTTTACGCTTTGTAAAACCAAAATTAAAATCATCATTAACAAGAACAGTACAATCATTCATTGCATTTTGTACTGCTTGCAAATCAGCTTTTCCATTTATATATCGGGGTTTAATCCGAATATCAATTGCAAAATTTCCAAGGCTACCCGAAACTTTCTCAACCGAAGTGCCTGTAAAAAGGGTAATATTATTATAACTTTTAATTTCTGCATATAATCTCGAAACTATTTCTTTTCCGTTCTGTCCGGTAGTAAAGAGATTTTCTGTTTGAGTGATATGTCCACCAACAAAATAATCTGTTTCAATTAAATAAACTTCGTTTCCTAAACGGGCAAGGTCAATTGCTGCTTTCATTCCTGAAACACCTGCACCAACAACTAAAACAGCTTTTTTGACATTTATTTCGATATTATCCAGCGATTCAGAATATGCTACTCTTTTAATACCCGCTCTGATTAAACCTGCAGCTTTTACCGAAGCTTCTCTTGGTTTGTCGGAATGTGGCCAAGAACATTGTTCGCGAATATTTACCTGAACATAATTTGTTGGATTCAGACCGGCACGCTCGGCAACATTTTTAAATGTATGCAAATGCAGTTTGGGAGAACATGATGCAACAACAATAGCATCAAGTTTATATTCTTTAATATCACTAATCATGTCTTTCTGGTTGGAATCGGCACAGGCAAACATGACGTCTTTCGATATTACAACGCCATCATCGGTTTTAAGCATTTTTCCAATTTCTTCAACATCAACATAATCGGAAATATTTCCACCACAATGACAAATATATACGCCTATTCTTTCTTTCATTTTTGTTCTATTTTGATATAATCTCAATTAATGACTTAAACTTTATTTAGCCTGACGTATTCATAAATATTATATTTTTTCAATATTTATGAATAGTACAGGATAACCCTGACTGAGAAAATTATATTGTTTCCCATCTCGAAATTATATAATTTTCAAACGTCAGAAGAAAAATTCATTCAGGTTATGAATTTTTCAGGTTAGATAAACAGCAACTTCAGATGCTGCACATCCGGCAGATAAAATGGAATCGGGAATATCTTTTGGTCCCGAAGCGGCTCCAGCTACAAAAACTCCTTTGATGCTTGTTAAGGATGGGCTTACCAGTTCATCTAGTTGCTTTACAAAATTAAACTCATCGAGTTCGAGCTTTTCATTTTTAAACATCTGTGGAATTTCTTTATTTGGAAGTACACCAACCGACAATACAACTAAATCGTGTTTCGATTCTTTTATTGTTCCACTGGTAACATCTTCGTAACGTAAAATAAGATCCCCGCTGTTATCATCTTTTTCTCTGATTTTAGCAACTTTACCTTTCACAAAATTCACACCCATAGATTTGGATTGCTGGAAGAATTCCTCGTATCCTTTACCAAATGCTCTGATATCCATATAATAAATTGTAATATCGGCCATTGGTAAAGCACCCATAAGAAGCTGAGCTTGTTTTATTGAGTACATGCAACAGATTTGTGAGCAAATTGGATTGTTTGAACATTCGCCACTGCAACTGCTGTTTTCAATTGCAGAATCGCGAGATCCGGTACACAAAACATAAGCAATATTGTCGGGTGATTTTCCATCACCGGGGCGCAACACATTGTTAAATGGCCGTGTAGGAGCAATTAACCTGTCCATTTGCATGGAATCAATTACGTTTGGATATTTTGTATATCCGTATTCAGGTTTTCCAGATGGCGGAAATAATTTAAATCCTGTAGTTACAATTACTGATTTTACATTGGTTTCAACAAGTACTTTCTTTTGCGAAAAGTCGATTGCATTTGCAGGACAAGCCGAAATACACTGATGGCATTCGCGGCAGTTGCTGCAATCCAAACATCTGTTTGTACTTAAAAGAACTTCTTCTTCGCTTAGTGTTAATTCAACATCTTTAAAATCCTGAATCCGTTCATTTATGTTTCTAAATTTGGGATCAACCTGTGGAACAAGTTTAAAAGTTCCTCTTTCCAACACTTTGTTTTTATCAATGGCAGGAAGTTTATCGCCAAACACATAATTATTTAAAGGTAAATTCTGAAGATATTTATCAATGTAAAATGCAGCTTTCTTGCCTTGACCGGCAGCTTCAATAATAGTTGAAGCACCAGTAACAGAATCGCCACCAGCAAAAATAGATTCAACCGATGTTTGTAAAGTAGTTTCGTTTACTTTTATAGTACCACCTTTTTTAATTTCAATTGTGTTGCCAAACATTGATGTTGATGGTTGTAAACCAATTGCTTCAACTACAAAGTCAACATCTTCTATATATTCAGAACCTGGTATGGGCTCGGGTCTTCTTCTTCCGCTCTGGTCGGGTTCGCCAAGTTTCATTTTAATTAACTGAACCTTTTTAAGAATACCATTTTCGCCAAAAAACTGAATCGGATTGCGAAGGACCATTATTTCAACACCTTCTTCTTCTGCTTCGTCAATCTCGGGCTTAAAGCAAGGCATTTTGCTTCTGCTTCTTCTGTAAATTACAGTTACTTTTTCAGCACCCAATCGTAAAGCTGTTCGTGATGCATCCATAGCAGTATTTCCACCGCCAATAACCATTACCTTTTTACCTTTTAGATGTTCTTTTTGGCCAATGTTCGCTTCTCTTAAAAAATCAAGGCAAGAAATAATTCCTTTTAAATTGGAACCTTCAACATCTAATTTGCTTGTATCGTGTGTTCCTACGGAAATAAAAATGCTATCAAAACCTTCTTCTTTAAGTTTAGTTAGATTTTCAATTTTATTATTTACTTCAAACTCAACGCCAAGTGCAGTAATATTTTTTATATCGCGGTCGACAACTGCTTTTGGAAGTCGGTATTCGGGCAAAGTAAGTATTAACATACCACCTAAAACAGGAGCAGCCTCAAATATTTTAACATAGTGTCCTTTTAAAGCAAGATGATAAGCAGCTGTAAGTCCAGCGGGTCCAGAACCAATTACTGCTACTTTTTTCCCTGATTTAATAGTGATTTCCGTTTTTTCAGGTTCAGGAAATTTATCGTAGTAGTTTTCTGCAAAAAATCGTTTAATCCTTCTGATATCAACAGATGAATCTAATGTAGCACGTGTACACTCATTCTGACAAGGAGCATAACATGCTCTGCCCAAACTTCCCGGTAAAGGAATATCTTCGAGATGCAATCTCATAGCATCATCATATTGTCCGTTTCGAACAAGTGAGATATAACCATAAGGTTTAACACCACCGGGGCATTCATTTATACACGGAGCAGAAATATCTTGCCTGTCGATTGTTGCAATTCGTGGATTTGCTAAACTAAATGGAATATAAACCACTTTTCGTCCTGCCAGATTTGCATTGTACTCATCCATTCTTACTTCTGGACATGCTACTTCGCACTGTTGACAACCAGTACATGCTTCAGGAATAATATATCGCGGGTTATTTGTAATGTTTACCTGAAAATCGGTATCCGTTTTATTTATTCCATCAATTTCACTGTTTAACATTAATGTAATATTCGGATGACGGGCTGTCTCAGACATTTTGGGAGTAGTAATACAGGCAGCACAATCTAATGTAGGAAATACTTTGCTTAACTGAATCATCTTACCACCGATTGAAAGGCCTTTTTCAACAAGAAGTACTTGATGATTCATATCAGCCAAGCTTAAAGCTGCTTCCTGTCCGGCAATTCCTCCTCCAATTACTAATGAGTCAAATATTTTATCGTTTTGTGACATAATAATTACTAAATGTTTATGAATTTATTCGGCTATCTGCTTATCCTCATCAATTTTGCCTAATTCGGAGAGTATTTTCCCAAAATTATCCATGTGGTTAGAAAATGGTTCGGCACAAACAGAGCAAATGGCAGCCATACGAATACGCTTAGGACTGATGTTTTTTTCTTTCATCAATAGTTGAGCATCAAGTATAATATTATTGGTATACTCAGCACATTTTGGACTATATGAACATTCGTGCCCATCGGCGGCAATAAAAACGCCATCGAATCCCTTTTCGAAAGCATGCATAATCCATTTTGGTTTAATACTTGAAGAACAAGGTAGGCTAATAGTATAAACCGAAGGAGAGTAATGAATTTTTCTTAATCCAGCCTGGTCAATTCCCGGATCGGATATTTTATCTGTTGAAAATACGAGTATTTTGGGACTAAAAACTTCTTTTTCCATGTTTAATATCTAATTATTATAGTATCTATATAATTAATAGGTAAAGGGACAAAAAAACGGATAAATCAATAATTGACTTATCCGTTAATGTATTAAGCTTTTTTTAGAAATAATCTTGAATAGCTATCTTCTTCTAGTATTCCTAGAAAATCATGTTCCATTTTTTCGCACCATCTTGGAATATCATGCTTAGTACCTTCATCTGAAGATAAAATTTCTAGAATTTCGCCTGATTCAATATCGCCAATAGCTTTTTTAGCAGCTAATAATGGACCTGGGCAAGCGGTTCCTCTTGCATCAACAATATGATTAGCTGTAACTTTTTTTAATTCTTCTGTTGTCATTTTTTTACTGTATTAATTATATAAATAATTGAACTTTACTTTCGGAAGCATCGGCAAGAAAAGTTGCAACACCACAAATATTCATATGTGGATAATCAATCATTTCTTCTGCTTTAAATCCCATAAGATTCATCGACATTTCGCAGATATTGATTTCAACACCGAGTTCGCCGGCTATTTTAAACATATCATCAAGCGAAGCCACATTGTGTTTTTTCATTAACCCTTTAATCATAGCTGTTCCCATGCCACCCATGTTCATTTTAGAAAGTTTGATTTTGTTTCTTCCTTTAGGTAGCATAACACCAAACATTTTAGATATAAAATTTTTTCCTGAAACATTCTTTTTTGGATCACGAAGTGATGAAATAGCCCAGAAAGTAAAAAAGAGCTTCACTTTCATATCGTAAGCTACTGCTCCGGTAGCAATAATCATTGCTGCCAAGATTTTATCAAGATCGCCCGAAAAAACAACCATCGATAGCTGATCTTTGGTGCCTTTCTCAAGTTTTCCTACTTTTTTCTGTAATTCTAGTATTTGATTTTCAATTTCTGTGCTCATAACTTTACATTTAAATTTTGAACAAAAGTAGGTTGTTTATAGTTTGTAAATTGAATATCCTATGTGCGCTAATACATCAACTCATGTGATTAATATCACATAATTAGTTTTATTTGTATATTTACTCGTTTGTATATATACACAAATCAATATTTTCATTCATCATTAAACGTATTTCATGTTACAACATCATTGTAAAGATTGTCAGATTAAATCTGCTGCAGCAAGTAACCTTAATAAAGAGGAATTTGAGATTCTTGAAACAAATAGCGCTCAGGTAGCTTTTAAAAAAGGAGAGACAATATTTAAAGAAGGAGCATTATCGTTAAATGTTGCATATCTTAGATCTGGTATTGTAAAAGTTCATATGCATGGACCAACACGCGAGAAAATTCTTCGAATTGTTAAAGCACCTTCATATCTTGGAATTCCGATTACTTTTGGAGATAAAATAAATCAGTACTCGGCTACAGCTATTGAAGATACCAGTGTTTGTTTTATTGATAGTAATTATTTCAGAAATTTTATATACAGTAATGGCAAATTTGCTTATGAAATTATAGTTGAGCTTTGTAAAAACGAACTTAAGGATTATCAAAAATATACAAGTCAATCGCAGAAGCAGATACCAGGTTTAGTGGCAGAAACATTGCTTTGTATTTCAGAAACAATTTATAACAACCCCCGATTTAATTTCCCTTTAACCAGAAACGAATTTGGGGATATGGTTGGAACATCAAGAGAAAGTGTTTCCAGAGCTCTTTCAGAATTTAGCAGTGAAAAAATCATAGAAATTAATGGCAAAGAAATAACAATATTAAAAAAGGATATTCTGGAAAAAATTAGTAAAAATGGGTAATATTAAATAATGAAATTCAATATTTTTTAAAATGATATTAATTAATCTTCCCAGCAGTGTTCACAAGCATGGCCTGTTGATCTACATGATTCTAATGTACCCCAGCAACTACCATGCCCATCGTTATATGGCATATCACTAGGACAACAAGTTTCTGCAGATGAACACCACATTGGATAATCCTTATCTGTGCAATGCTCAGTGTCGCAACTTCCCAAAGTAACAGATACTAATCCAATAAGAGTAATAATTGATAGCGATAAACCCATTACAACTGGTAGAAAATAAGAAATAATTTTTGCTTTCATAATTCATAGAATTTAGATGGTTATTGAGATTTTGATCGCAAATAATGGTTTTTAAAAACTACATGTGATGGTAATACTGATGGAATTACTGCTTTAATTGTGTCATTCTTAATGTAATATGCTGTAGGGACTACATCAGCAATTTCAATAAACGATTCTTTTGTAAGAGATGTAATATGAAAATTGGTTTTGAAATTTTGCTCAAAATATTGTCTTTCGATTTCTGAGCCTGCAGTAAATGCAATAATTGAATCTACTGTATTATAATGTTTGTATTGATTTAAATTTTCAATTGAATTTAAACAATGAGGACATGTATATGTAAAACAAAAAACTAAATAAGTACTATCAGGAGATGTTTTTACGTATTTTGAAAGAATAGTATTATCAATATGTTGATTAAGATAAGGTTGGGTTTTAAAATTCATTTTAAATTTAATTGGCCCCCTGAATGAGTATCCTGCTACAAATAACGAGAAACACATTACATATAAAACAAAATCCTTTTTCCATGTATCAGGTTCATTTTTTTCTTTTGGATATTTAATCCAAACAATTAACGACATTGCTATTAAAATAAAATTCCTTAAAAAAGATATGACAGGTGATGTACTAGCATATTTTAAAGTTCCAAAACAGCCGCAATTACTAATACCATGTTTGAAATATGCATAAGCAAAAGCAATTGTAAATACAATTAACAAACAGAATGATATAAAAGAATAGCGTTTAGGATTGATTAAAAAAACAAGGAATAAACCAATCAATATCTCAAATAGAACAATTACAGGTGATAAATATTTGAAAAACCCTAAACCGTAATTTGAAATGAGCTCACTAAATCCGGCTGTATTGGCAATTTTACCTAATCCTGAAACAACAAATAAAACTCCTATTATAATTGAGTAAATATTTAAAATCTTTTTGTCGAACATATTCATTAATTATTAAAAATTCATAGTAAAAGCAATTCCATTTTGATTTAGACCAATACCAATTTTGTACGTTTGTTGATTCTGTAAACTAGAATTATAAAGAGCTACAGATTTTTTTATTTTACTTCTCCCAGTAAAAGTAACTGTCATACTTGTTGCCAAACAAGCAACTCCACCAATAACTCCAACTATTGCAGCACTATTATCTGTATAAATTTCTTTGCTTTCAACTACAGCAGCAATAAGTATTATCCCTAGACCTGCATAACTAAATATCTCGCCAGTAAAGCATAAATTTTTTCCTGAATTATACAATTCAAGTGCATCGTTATTGTTTACCATTATTGATCGAACTTCATTTTTGGAAAGAGTAGTTCCGTTTTGTTTTACAATTCCATGTTTAGCAATTAAAACATCATAATTTTGTTTCGGCTCCTGAATTATTTCTTTTAATGGTTCAGAAAATACATCTTTTGTCCCATTTTCATAGGTTACTGAAATAACATCCGTCTTTTTTAAATTGTAAATAGGGCCATTTGGATTTTCAAACTTTTTATATTTAATAATATTTATATCAATTTCATTAACAAATGCTTTAATTTCTTCTCCATTTTTTAAAAGTATTACATCCTGAGAAAACGCATTGTTAAAAATCCCCAAAAATAAAATTAGAAAAAACAATACTGAATATTTCATATGCGTCAGATATTAAAATAGTTAATAATTGAAAAATTTATTGTAAATAAAAAAGTTCATGATAATAGTATTTACAACTATTTAACATATAAATGTATTAAGAAACTAAGCGATTTCAAATAATTCAATAGCCAAATTTATGAATACACTAGTATTAAGTTATGAATGATGAAAATTAATTGATAATCATGCATATTTCATATAATAAGATATTGAATAAGCACAACTAAAATTGTTTCCAGTAACTATTTCCATTGTTTTGTAATACAGTAAATGATTCTGTACGAGTAGGAATATCCAAAAAAGGATAAACTACTTTGGTTAGGTAGAGTCCTTGAGGATATGCCGGTTTTACGGTTAGTGGAGCAATTTTGTTTTTTAAATTATGTTCAAATTCTTCAACAGTTAATTCTCCGGTTCCAATTTCAATAAGCTTTCCAGCAATAATACGAACCATAGCTTTTATAAATTTATTTGCAGTAATCTGAAAACGTATTTTATCGCCAGTAGCATTAATAAATAATTTCGCAGAAGTAACATTACTAATGGTATTGTTGTGTTTATCAGGAGATTTGCACAAAGCTCTGTAATCATCGTATTTAGGAAGTAAAGCGACTGCTTGTTTCATTTTATCTAAATCCAAATCTTTAATTAAATATAATGCACTGGCATTGCTTAACAAAGGATCTTTGTAAGTATGAATAAAGTAATCGTAGGTTCTTTCTATAGCGTCGAACTGAGCATGTTGTTCACCATCCATTTTAATTATATCGAAAACAGCAATATCATCAGGTAACATTTTATTCAAAAAAAATAAAACATCTTTTGTAAACTCTTTTTCTAAATCGATATGAAAAAAATACTGCATTGCGTGTACTTTAGCATCTGTTCTTCCACATCCCAAAGTTGTAATATGTTTTCTGAACAAAATACGAAGCTTTTCTTCCATTACAGCTTGAATCGTAACAACATCTTTTCTCTGTCGTTGCCATCCT
>MENE01000145.1:16230-21471 GCA_001769005.1 Bacteroidetes bacterium GWA2_31_9b
ATATCTAACCATTTATTTTTAAGGTATGACGATTAAAAAAATGAATTTTACGACCAACAACTAATAACATAGCACCGGCAATAGTAAATAAACCGCCAATAACCTGGTATGCTAAAGGAAAACGTCCAAAATAAAGAAAAGCACCAATTAGTACAAACAATGCTGTTGTACTCTGAATAATTGCTGCACGTGATGCTTCTATATATTTTAAAGCATTGTATTGTCCGAGTGATGTTAGAAAAGGTCCAAGAAATGACCCAATAAGAATATTTAAGAACGCATTTAATGGTATCGAAAGATTTTGCTTGAGAATAATTAATGCCAAAACAGAAACAGAAAGTAAAAAAATGGCTCTGCTTATTGCAAGCATAATAGGTGTAACTGTTTTAATGTGTTTTTTTGCTGTTATGGTTCTCAATGCATAAAAAATGGTACAAATTACCATTAATCCCGAGCTCCCGGTAAAATATGAAATTATTGTTGCATCTTTTTGGTAGCTGATAATAAGCACTCCTATAAAAGTAAGGATTACTCCAGCTATTTCCATTTTTACAAATCGTTCGCCAAGTATGATAACACCCATTAAAGCAACAAAAATATATTCCATATTTCGTAAAAAAGATGGTATTGCTGCATTGCTGGCAACTGAAATGGCTCCATAAAATGTACTGGTTGCAACAATTTCAATTAATCCTATAATAAGTAAAGTTTTTAATGATTTTTTTGATATATGACGAAAAGCTTGATGCGCAGGAGTTATATATGCAAACAAAGTGTTCCATACAATTGCTAATGCAAACCAATAAAAACCAAACTGGGGCAAGCTAATTTGAATTAAAGCTGCTTTACTGAAAATGTATACAGTTGAGCCTGCAATAGTAGCAAGTAAAGCAAACCCATACCCCGTAATTCTTTTTTCGACAATCATTAAACTCTTTCAAATAATCGATAAAAGTAGATAAATAAAATGATTTCGATAACAATTTAAGATAAGCTAAAAAACAGGTGTTTATTTATATTTAATTTTCAAAAACAATATCCATAGAGTTTAAGTTAGAGTTACACAATTTGATAATATTATAGGTGAATCTTTTACCATAAAATCAAAAAACAACCATAAAACAATCTAAAGTAAGAACAGAATACATTCCTAACGATAAATCTTTAGTATGTTTCGTTTTTATTGCTTTTATGGCTAGAGGTAAAAAAACAAACTTATCGTAAGACCCGCTGCTACTAGCCCGAGTATAGTTGTGTAATTAAGGATATTAATTAAAAAATAACGATTATTCAAAAATTTTAAAAGCTACAGCAGCAAGATATCCGGCTAAAGTACTTAATCCGGTTACTTTACTACCTCCAATGTGAACAGCTTCCGGAATCATTGTTTGGGCAATCATTGTAAGCATAGCTCCTGAAGCAATTCCTTCAACACCAATTTCAACATAATTTGGAATAGTAGCACCATAATAATATCCAAATATTGCTCCAATTGCTGTCATTAACATTAACGAAATCCAAAGAGTTAATATTTTAAAAGGTTTCCAACCCATTTTTTTCATTCCTATACTACTCGACATAGCTTCTGGAAGGTTAGATAAAAACAAACCGGCAATTAAAGTATAAGGAACAACATCGGTAAATGAAACTGACCCGAGAGAAACTTTTGAAGAAAGGATAATCAAAAATCCTGCTCCAATAACAAAACTTTCTGGAATACCATCCAAGAAAATACCTAACCATATAGATAATGGAGCCGATGTTTGTTTCTCTGCATGTTGATTTATTTCAGTTTGTGTTGGTATATATGAATGTTGATGGACATGCTTTGATGCTTCATAAGTCCAATCTTCTGCTTCTTCGTGATTTTTACTATCCCCATTTTCGTGTCCAAGATCGTGCATTAATTCATTTCTCGCATAAATTCCTAGTATATCCTGTAATTCGGGGCACTCATCTCGTAAATAATTAAAATCATTCTGACTTAACTCAAATACTTTTACATCGGTAGTTGCAATTACATCGTATAAGATTGCATCATGAATTAAAAAGGCTGTTTCACCAATTATTCCATTATTTTTAATAACACGAATATTATCATTGCTATATACTAGATTTACTTCTCCGCTTTCAACAAAATAAATACGTTTAATTATATCTCCTTTATGAAACAGATAACTTCCCTTCTTAAAATGAACCTGTCGAATATGTTGTATTAGGATATCAAGATGTGTAACAGGAATTGATCTGATAAGCTTAATTTTTGATAGACGGTTTAATGCAAGCCGAAATCTTTTATTTCGTAAATGATTAAAATAAGCAATTGTAGTAGAAGTTTTACGCAAATAACCTCCTTTGCTGTTTAATGCCTCATTTAAAAAATAAAATAGTATTCCCCCAATAACACATCCCCCGAGTAAGAAAATAAATTCCAAAAACATATCATGGCCCGCAGTATTTCCTATGGCTGTATGGCTGCTTTCAACAAACTCAATTACTGTTGGAGCAATAAGTTCAACGCTTAAAGCGGCTAACAGAGCACCTGCTCCAAAGGCTGTAAAAGAAGCTGTTAATCTTGGTGAGGGCTTCCAAACAATACCTAATATTGAACCAATAACCAATGAAATAGCACTTAATCCACCAAGTAAAAATGCCCAAAACATGAATTTTGTAGTGGGTTCAGTTACTAATGATTGTTCTGTATTATTCGCAACTGCTATAGGAATTAAGATTGTTATCAAAAAAACAATTGCTATTACCCGCTTTAATATTTTTTTCTGCATATAGTTACTTTTTAATCAGTTAATGTAAATGTTAAAATTTAATATATAAAGTTGCAAAAAGATTTACAAATAAGCTATAAAGTGATTTGAAAATAAATCAATTTCAATTATTTACTAACAAATTTTATGATTTTGAATGTTTATGATTTGTTTAAATAGTTATAAATTTGAAAATTATAAAAATAAAAAATTACTAACCATTAAAATATCTAAATCGTGAAAAAACTTACACTCATGTTGTTTGCTGCGGGTTTATTACTTGCATCATGCACACAAAAAACAGAAAATATGGAAAATCCATTGTTAGGCGAATTTAAAACACCTTATGGTGTTCCGCCTTTTGAACTTATTAAAACAGAGCATTTTGTACCTGCTTATGTTGAAGCAATAAAACAAAATTCAGATGAAATTGCAGCTATAGTAAATAATACCGAAGCACCAACTTTTGAAAATACTATTGAAGCACTGGAATATAGTGGCAAACTATTATCAAAGATAAATGCAACATTTAACAATCTTAATCAATCACTTACAAGTGATGAAATGCAAAAGATTGCACAGGAAGTTGCTCCAATGCTTTCTTCTCACTATGATAATATTGCTCTTAATGCTGATCTTTTTAGAAGAGTTAAATCTGTATACGATCAAAAAGATGGACTTACAATTTCACAAGAACAAAAAAGATTACTTGAAGAAACATATAAGAATTTCGAACGTGGTGGAGCAAATCTAGATGCAGAAAATCAAGCTAAGCTTAGGAAGATAAACGAAGAACTTGCAACGTTAAATTTAAAGTTTGGTGAAAATGTTTTGGCCGAAACAAATAACTTTAAATTAATTATTGATAATGAAGCTGATCTAGCAGGACTTCCTGAATCGGTTAAACAAGCTGCAGCAGATGCTGCAAAAGCTGATAGTTTAGAGGGTAAATGGTTGTTTACAACACAAAAACCAAGCATGTTACCATTTCTTACATATGCCGATAATCGTGAGTTGCGTCAAAAACTTCACACTGCATATATTATGCGTGGCGATAACAATAATGAAAACGACAATAAAAAAGTTTTATCTCGTATTGTTGTATTGAATACTCAAAAAGCCCATTTATATGGATTTAAAAATTATGCAGAATATGTTTTAGATGTGAATATGGCTAAAACCCCTGAAGCTGTGTTCGATTTTTTAAATAAAGTATGGGATGCTGCTTTACCAATAGCTAAAAAAGAAGCTGCCGAATTGCAAAAAATGATTGATAAAGAAGGAGGTAAATTTAAACTGGCTCATTGGGATTGGTGGTATTATTCTGAAAAATTACGTAAAGAAAAATATGATTTAGACGAAGAAATGCTTCGCCCATATTTTGAAAAAAACAACGTGAGAAATGGTGCTTTCGATGTAGCAACTAAATTATGGGGAATAAAATTTATAGAACGTACCGATATACCAAAATATCATCCTGATGTTGAAGTATTCGAAGTTCAAAATCCTGATAGTTCTTTTTTAGGAATTCTTTATATGGATTGGTATCCACGTGCAAGTAAAGTGAGTGGTGCATGGATGGATGAATACCGAAGACAATCAGAAGGAGTTGATCCAATTATAACTACAAACTTTAACTTTTCTGCTCCATCAGGAGATAAACCAGCGTTATTTACTTTCGATGAAGTATCAACTACTTTTCACGAATTTGGACATGCACTGCACGGATTATTATCAGATTGTAAATACCATTCACTTGCGGCAACTAATGTTGCAAGAGATTTCGTAGAATTGCCATCACAAATAATGGAAAACTGGGCTTCTGAACCTGAAGTACTTAAAATGTATGCAAAACATTACCAAACAGGCGAGGTTATTCCACAAGAGCTTATCGATAAAATTTCAAACAGTGGATTATTCAATAAAGGATTTACAGTTCTAGAATACACTTCTGCAGCATTGCTAGATATGAATTGGTACACAATTAATGACACTATTGAACAAGATGCTACACAATTCGAAAACGATATCATGAAAAAAATTGGAATGATTCCTGAAATCGTTGTTCGTTACAGAAGCCCTTATTTTGGTCATATTTTTGGTGGTGGTTATTCTTCAGGATATTACAGCTATCAATGGGCTCAGGTGCTTGATGCTGATGCATTCAGCGTTTTTCAGGAAAAAGGATTGTTCAATCAGGAAACTGCTAAATCTTTACGTGATAATATTCTCTCAAGAGGAAATACAGAACCAGCAATGGATTTGTACAAGAAATACAGAGGCATGGAACCACAGTTGGATGCTTTCTTGAAAAGAAATGGATTAAAATAGATTTCGAAATAATTTAAATGAAACGGGAGGCAAATATTGCCTCTCGTTTTTTTATTTAATATTTAGCAACGCATTAGCTCAAAAAATCATCATGTAAATAGATTGTTAATTTTCAAAAGATGAAACCCGAAAAACTAATCGAAATCCT
>MENE01000146.1:0-147 GCA_001769005.1 Bacteroidetes bacterium GWA2_31_9b
AAATCGTTAACTTTTCAGGTTCCTGCAATGGCTACCGACGGTATTTGTATTGTTATTACTCCCTTAATTGCTTTAATGAAAGATCAGGTTGAAAATCTGAATCAAAGAGATATTAAAGCTATTGCAATTTATTCCGGAATGACCCAG
>MENE01000146.1:377-587 GCA_001769005.1 Bacteroidetes bacterium GWA2_31_9b
TGCTCTTACTGCTACTGCTACTCCAAAAGTTGTAATAGATATTCAGGAAAAATTGCTCTTTAAAGAAAAAAACGTGTTGCAAAAGAGTTTCGAACGTAAGAATCTTACTTATCTGGTTCGGAATGTTGAAGACAAATTGAATTATTTAATCGATACCATTCAAAAAGTAAAGGGAAGTGGAATAATCTATGTTCGTAACAGAAAGAAAAC
>MENE01000146.1:730-4180 GCA_001769005.1 Bacteroidetes bacterium GWA2_31_9b
GAATGGGAATAGATAAACCCGATGTTCGTTTTGTAATTCATTTCGATTTACCCGATAGTATCGAAGCCTATTTTCAGGAAGCAGGACGTGCCGGTCGCGATGAGAAAAAGGCTTCAGCAGTTTTACTATATAATAATTCGGATAAAGTTAAAGCTGAACAACGTATAGAAACTAATTTTCCTGAGATTAAAGAAATCAGAGAAGTGTATCAGGCTTTAGGTAATTATTTTAAGATTCCTTTTGGTGGAGGAAAACTCTCTTCCTATGATTTTATTATCTCTGATTTTGCAAAAAATTACAACTTTAACCTGATTAAAATTATCAGTAGCATAAATTTTCTTCAACGCGAAGGATATATTGAACTTACCGATGAACTAAATAGTGCATCGAAAATCCATTTTAAAGCTAACCGTGACGATTTATACAAGTTTCAGGTTGCAAATGCTAAATTCGATGGATTTATAAAACTTATTCTGCGTTCATATACAGGTGTATTTTCAGATTTTGTAAATATTGACGAAGCATCACTCGCAAAAAAGACACAAGTAGATATTCAAATCGTTTATGATTACCTGAACAGATTAAAATCATTCGGCATTATCGATTATATTCCCCGAAAACGAAATCCATTTATCGTTTTTACCGAAGAACGGCTTGACGACAAATCCCTGCACATTTCGCGTGAG
This sequence comes from Bacteroidetes bacterium GWA2_31_9b, assembly GCA_001769005.1. Taxonomy (GTDB): domain Bacteria; phylum Bacteroidota; class Bacteroidia; order Bacteroidales; family UBA12077; genus UBA12077. The sequence goes on from MENE01000146.1 coordinate 1,417, forward strand.
AATTATGAGTTCCGTAAACAACGCTATTTCGAAAGGTTAAAATCAGTAGTTCAGTATGCAGCATCGAATAACAAATGCCGAAGTCAGATTCTGCTTTCGTATTTTGGAGAAAAAGCACCCGATCGTTGTGGTGTTTGCGATGTTTGTACACGTAGAAACGAGTTGGATTTAAGTAAATACGAATTCGATATTATTTTAAACGAGATAAAATCAATACTTCACGAAAAAGAACTTACCATAGAACAACTACTGGAACAAATAAAATCAAATAAAGAAAAAACAATCAAGGTTATACAATGGCTGCTTGATAACGATAAGATATCAAAAAGCGAAACCGATAATGTACACTGGGTTTCTTCAGAAAATTAAGATCATCCTTTCAATGAAAAAAAATCTAAAATAAAAAGATTCACTTTTTTTATACCTTTGCGCCAAATTACATAACAAAAAAAATGCAAAACGAACACGAAGATAACTTTGTATATTCTCAAAACATTACTGAATTTATTACAGTAGCTGGTCAATACTGCTTATTTGTTGAAAACAGTGGCACTTTTTCTGCTTTTGATTTATTAGATAAAGGCCGAAAAATATTAGCGTTGCTTTATATTAAAGGTTCACTCCTACCTAAACCTAAACAGGTATATGAAGAAGAAAATGAAAAATTTGTAACCGAAGAAGACTGGTCTATTGTACATGATTCAATATTGAAAAAGCTTGGGAAATACGACGAGTATCTTGATATTATGAATCCTGAATCAATAAAAACTGCAGAAATTACTTCTGCGTCTTTAGCAGAGAACTTCGCCGATATTTACCAGGATATTAAAAATTTTATTACTCTCTTTAATATCGGAACAGAAGAAATAATGAGCGATGCTGTTGGTGAATGCCAGTTAAGTTTTGACGAGTTCTGGGGACAAAAAGTGGTTGATTCATTAAAAGCGATACATTCAATAATCTTAAAATTTGAAATTTCTGATAAAGATGATTCTGATGGAGGCGATAATCCTGATCTTTCGGATGGGCCAGATACATCGAACTGGATTTTTACTAAACGACAATCAGATTATAATAACCTGAATTAAAGATGTTTGCAGAAAGTATTACCAACGAAGAAATTAAAGATTTTCCATTATTTCAATTTAACGGAAAAATATTTGTAATAGATAGCTTTGAAAAATTTGATGATTTATTTCCATTAATAAAGGATCAAAAAATGCTTGGTTTCGACACAGAAACAAAACCATCATTTAAAAAGGGAGAGAAAAATTCTGTTTCGTTGTTACAACTTACTACTAATAGTGAAGCATTTCTTATTCGGACTAATATCATTGGCGTTCCAAAAGAATTAATCTCAATTTTTGAAGATAAAAATATAATTAAAATCGGACTGGCAATTAAAGATGATATTTCAATTTTAAGTCAGGTTAAAAAGTTTATTCCCGAAGGATTTATTGATTTACAGAATTATGTGAAAACTTTTGGAATAGAAAGCAACAGCTTAAAGAAAATTACAGGAATTGTTTTTAATAAACGAATATCGAAAGCACAACAGGTAACAAACTGGGAGCGACAGGATTTAACTGAGGCACAGCAACTTTATGCTGCAACAGATGCATGGGCTTGCTTACAGATTTACAAGAAACTAAATAACATTTAAAAATTCATAAAATGACTAAAATGAGCTAAATTGAACTAAAAATAAATTAAGGAACATAAATTTTAGGCATTTTAAACTTTAGGCATTTTAGGCATTAATAAAAAAAATACTACATATGAATCTCCCAATAGTAAAACTAAAACCAGGCAAAGAACAATCGCTCAAAAGATATCATCCATGGGTCTTTTCAGGAGCAATACAATCCATCAATCAGGATGTAAACGAGGGAGACTTAGTTAAAGTAACCGATTCCAGAGGTGAATTTCTTGCTGTTGGCCATTATCAGATTGGGTCAATTACTGTTCGTATTATATCGTTTACAGATACTGAAATAAACCAGCAATTCTGGAATAACAAAATACGAAGCGCATACGAACTTCGTAAAATGTTGGGATTGGCTGAAAGTAAGAGCAACAATGTTTACAGATTGATACATGGCGAAGGTGATGGGTTGCCTGGATTAATTATCGACTTTTACAATGGAACAGCTGTAACGCAAATGCATTCTATAGGTATGTATTTGAGCATGAATCAGATTACAGAAGCATTAAAAGAAGTTTACGGAACAAAACTAAAGTCGATATACGACAAAAGTGAATCTACTATTCCTATTAAATCGGATATACATCCCCAAAATGGATATACACATGGTAGTTTATCTGATGAAATTGTTTTGGAATATGGAAATAAGTTTAAAATTAGCTGGGAAGAAGGACAAAAAACCGGATTTTTTATTGATCAACGCGAGAACAGAAAACTGGTAGAGGAGTATTCAAAAGACCGTGCTGTATTAAATGTTTTTTCATATACAGGAGGTTTCTCAGTATATGCTTTAAAAGGTAATGCAAAACTCGTTCATTCAGTGGATAGTTCACAAAAAGCTATTGATCTTACGAACGAAAATATAGCAATGAACTTTACAGGTACTCCAAATCACGAAGCATTTGCTGTTGATGCATTTGAATATTTAAGTAAAATTGAAAATACATACGATTTAATTGTATTGGATCCGCCGGCATTTGCAAAGCATACCAGTGCATTAAAAAACGCATTACAGGCTTACAAACGAATTAATGCAAAAGCAATCGAAAAAATTAAACC
>MENE01000146.1:4210-12686 GCA_001769005.1 Bacteroidetes bacterium GWA2_31_9b
GCAAGTTGTAAGTAAAGAAGAGTTCAGAAAAAGTGTTTTTGCAGCAGCAGCAAATACAGGTCGAAATGTGAGGATATTACATCAACTTACTCAACCAGGCGATCATCCAGTAAATATTTATCATCCTGAAGGTGAGTATTTAAAGGGCTTAGTTGTTTACGTTGAATAAAAAATGATTTTCAGTTATTTAATTATTTTTACACTTCGAATTATTTAAAAATATCAATATGAAGAAATTGTTATTCTTTTTTATCATCATTTCTTTTTCAATAAAATCAGGAAGTTCACAATTTATTTATCCTCTAAGTGAATATTCTGCAACAGATGATGAAATTGAAATATCAAAATTTGATATTAAAGACACGCTTCTTTTTCTTCCGTTAGGAAATAAAAGTTTACAAATATTAAATATAGCTGATTTACATAATATTACTGAAGTTTCAAAATTCGAAGAGTATGAAATAAGATACAATAAAAAAGCATATGGAAAAGCTTATGATGTAAAAGTTGTAGGAAACAAAGCATTTTTAGCTTACGGTGAGTTGGGATTAAAAATTATTGATATTACCGACCCTACAATGACCTACAGTATTGGAACATACTATAGGCATCATGATGTAAATTGCGTAGAGATTTATGAAAATTATGCTTTACTTGGATTTGTTGACCTGGGACTCGAAATAGTAGATTACAGCAATCTGGATGATATTTTGATGGTATCAAGGAATAATATTTTAGGATTTACTATTGAGAATATTCAAATCATTCCTCCATATATTATTATTTCAGGTGGTTCGAGGGGACTTTATACATTTAAATTTTTAGAACCTTTTACAAATTTTAAATCTACCGAATTTCCAAGAGGATTTGTAAATGAAAACGAATTCAATAAACTAATTGTGAGAGGAACTGTTGGTTATTTAGCGAATGATTTCAGAGGATTATCGGTATTAAATATAAAGTTACCTCTTTATCCACTGGAAGTTTTAAACATTAAAACCAAAGGTAAAGCAGTGGATTTGGCGATTGACAGGAATTATTTATATGTTTTGAGTTCAAAAGCTATTGAAGTATATGATATTAAAGACCCTGAAAAGCCTGAAAAAATATTTGAATATGCCGAAAAAGATAAAAAATACAACAATATTTTGATTAAAGACTCAAACCTGTTTGTATCATATACACTTAGTAGTGAAGAATACGGTATCCAGGTTTTTCAGATCGAATAAATTTTGTCGGTAAATTTTGTGTTTATATCCAGTAATTATTCAAATCTATATATTTTATATTTTATTATTGATTTTGCACCCTATTTTTGTTAAGAAAATAGAAAAACTATGACCACAATACGATTTAAATCAAAAACATTAACTGTTCTTGTCCATATTCTGGTATGGACTACTTTAATTTCGCTACAACTGTTGTCACTACAGTCTATGCTAAACAATAAGCCTCCAGAAATGGATATGCCTGATTTCTTTCCCCAATTTAACTATTTAAGATTTTTTATACAAACAGCAAATATTATTATAATCTATTATCTGAATTATAGTTTATTAATACCTAGACTACTATTTAGAAATAAAGTAAAATGGTATATTATTTCTTTAGTTGGAACATTAATCGTTTTTTTTATTATTAATCAGTTTATTGATATTGGAGGTGGCCCTGAAAAACATTTTTTCAGAAGAATACCAATGCCTTTCTTTATCCATATATTTATAATTGCAATAAGTACAACAATAAGACTAGCACAGAAATGGTATGAGAACGAAAATCATAAAAAAACATTAGTACATGAAAAAGTAAACTCAGAACTTTCGTTATTAAAATCGCAGATTAATCCACATTTTCTATTTAATACATTGAATGGTATTTATTCATTGGCAAACTCTAAATCAGATAAAACAGCCCCTGCAATTGTAAAGCTTTCACAACTTATGCGATATATGTTGTACGATTCGAAACAGGATTTTGTACCTTTAATCAAAGAAATTGAATATATTCAAACGTTTATTGAGCTCGAGAAATTGCGATTATTCGATAATGTAACTGTTGAATATGCTATTGAAGGAAATCCAGATAATTTAAATATCAGACCATTATTATTGATCCCAATAATTGAAAATGCATTTAAACATGGTATAGATTCTACTAAAAATTGTACTATTAAAATTGGAATTACTATTCAGAATTCAAGGTTTGATCTCCATGTAGAAAACAATATATTTAAAGATCGATCAACCAAAGAAAAATCAGGTTTTGGATTAGCAACTATTCATAGGCGTTTGGAACTAGAGTATCCCGATGCTCATACTTTATATACATTCGAAGAAAACAATAAATATATTGCCAATTTATTTATTAATTTAGCTAAATGAACTGTATAGCAATCGATGATGAACCATTAGCTTTATCACTTATTGAAGATTTTTCGAAAAAAATCCCATACCTGAATTATATCAAATCGTGTAAAAATGCTTTTGAAGCAATTGAAACTATTCAAAAGAATAAAATTGATCTGGTTTTCCTTGATATCAATATGCCAAACATTACCGGTATTGAGTTTATAAAAAGTCTTGAAAACAAGCCTATGGTTATATTTACCACAGCATATTCAGAATATGCTGTTCAGGGATTTGAATTAAATGCTATTGATTACCTTGTTAAACCTTTCCTTTTTGAGCGCTTTTTTAAAGCTGTTAATAAAGCTTACGAGCTACATAACCTGCATAATAAAAACAGTCAAGAAACAATTGAAACATCTGAGAAAAAAGAAAACTTCATATTTGTAAAATCAGATTATAGTAGCGTTAAAATTTTATTAAATGATATTTTTTATATCGAAGGATTAAAAGATTATGTTAAAATTCATCTGCCAGAAAAAAATATTTTAAGCCTGATAACCATGAAAAAAATGGAAGAAACACTTCCTTCAGATAAATTTATTCGGGTTCACCGTTCGTATATTGTTGCTTTAGACAAAATTGAATCGATACAACGCAACAGGATTATCATTCAAAAAAAATGGATTCCGGTTGGTGATAGTTATAAAAATGAATTCTTTAAACGAATAGATAGTTCAAAGCTATAAGGTTTAGGGTATAAAATTCGGAATCTGCCTTCGACAGACAAGTTAGTAACCTGACTGCCGTTAGGCGGTTTCTTAATTCATAATTGATTTCATAGATAAAAACCCTCCTTTTATCGATACAATTTCTTATTAAGTATAGTTTATTTCTTTTCAGCATGCATAATCTACAAATTTGCCTGAAATAATAATAAATCATACTATGAGAAATAAAATTGGATTCATCATTTTATTTGTAATGATGCTATTACACGGATGTAAATCCGTTTATCAGGCAACGTATCAGCACAATCCCATTGTAATCGACGGAATATCAAGCGATTGGCAATCAGCTCTGTTAATTGAAAAAAACGGTATTGTTTATGGAATAACAAACGATAGTGCTTCTATATACCTTTTACTGAATATTGGAGATGAAAATATACAAAAGAAAATGTTCATGTCAGGGCTTACTGTATGGATTGATACTACAGGTAAAAATAATGCCAAACTGGGAATTGTATGTCCAATAAAAAAAGATATTGGAACAATGAAAAGAGGACCAATGCAGCAATCCGATCAAATGAAACCATTTACTAAAAATCCTCTTATTGATGCTGAATTTATTGGTTTCGAAGAAAAAAAACGTATCTGTGTTGCTTCATCAAATCCGTATGGCATAGAAATATCTATCAATTCTGATAAATACAGGTCTTTGATTTATGAGTTGAATATTCCATTTAAATCGCTAAATAAAGAAATCAACGATTTTAAAAATAATGATTTAAGTCTTGGAATTATAATTGAAGGAGTAGAAATGCCAAAAATGGAAGGTGGTCCAAATGAAATGGGTGGTGGTAAACCAGATGGCATGCCGGGTGGGAATATGGGAACGCCCCCCTCGGGAGGTGGACCAGGAAGAATGCCGGGAGGAATGCCTGGGAATTCATCAATAGATGAATTAAAATACCCAACAAAATTCTGGATTAAAAATATTATTCTCTCACAAACAAAATAAATATGAATATAAATAGAATAATACAACTTGCTTTGATTATTATATTGACTCTCAATTTTAGTAGTATTCAAGCTCAAAATGATATTTCAAAAATTAAAGTTTCCAAATTTTATTATGGAAAAACACGAATAAATATTTTTAAAGATCTTGAGAAATCCTATTCCGTATATTTTGATTATGATCCCACGTATTTTAAAAACGATATTTTCCCTGGGAAAACATACGAAAAAACACCTCTTTCTTCTGTTATTGACGATCTTCTAAAAAATTCGGGATTATACTATAAAATTATTGACGAAAACATAGTTATAAAACCTATGGGCACAGAAATAAATATTCAAGCAAAAAAATATGAACGCAAGACCAACTTTACAATAAAAGGAAAAGTTATTGATAAAGAAACCGGAGAAACCTTACCTTATGCACAGTTATTAATAGCAGGAACAACTAAAGGTTCAGTTACCAATGCCGATGGATTTTTCACTTTATTTAACATTCCATCAGACACATCGATTGTAATTGTTCATTATGTAGGATACGACGTAAAGCATGTTTTGCTTTCACCACGATTAGCGGCTAATGATATTGTTATTGAATTAAATTCAGCATCCACAGAGATTGATGAAGTTGTTGTAACTGCTGAACGTGAAGATTTAATGCGTGTAAGCGAATCTATAAGTAAAGTTTCGTTAAATCCTGCAAAAATAAGAGAATTGCCTTCGCTAGGTGATAAGGATTTGTTTCGTACGTTTCAATTGCTTCCCGGAATAAGTGCCAGCAATGAATCGTCGAGCGGTTTATATATCAGGGGTGGCACTCCCGATCAGAATTTAGTACTTTATGATGGTTTTATTGTTTATCATGTTGATCACATGTTTGGAATGTTTAGTGCTTTTAATGCCGATGCAATAAAAGATATAAAATTATCGAAAGGTGGATTCGAATCGAAATATGGTGGAAGAATTAGTAGTGTAGTTGAGATCATTGGTAAAGATGGAAATGAAAATAATTTTTCTGTAGGAGCAGGAATTGGGTTTTTAAGTTATAACGGATATATTGAAACACCTATAACCAATAAAGCAACATTTATTCTTGTTGGCCGACGTTCGTTTCAGAGTTTTTTATACGACCAGTTTTTTGATATGTTTAATAGTGCCGAAAATGAAGATCCAATAATGCAACGACCGGGAGGAGGAAATCAGGCATTAATGAATGTTGAACCAACTTCTTATTTTTACGATATCAACTCAAAACTTACATATAAGCCAAATATTAAAAATACATTGTCGCTGAGTTTCTATAATGGACAAGATAATCTGGATAATTCACGCGAGTTCGATTCTCCTTTTGGAAACATGTCAATGGGCAATACCGATATAACAAAATGGGGAAACTGGGGTTCAAGTTTAAAATGGTCGAAAAAATGGAACAATAACTTATTCTCAAATTCACTTATTGCATATTCAAAGTATTATAGTTTGCGCGATATGTCTTCGGAACGAACTTCATTTAACAACGAAGGCAGTAGCGTTTTTAACCTTGGTACAAACGAAAATAATACCCTACAGGATTACTCTGCCCGATTTGAAAACGAGTATAAATTTTCGAATAAAAATAAAATTGAAACTGGTATTCAGCTTAATTATTTTACTGTGGATTATGGGTTTTCCAGAAGCGATACCTTAACCATTCAGGATACATACAATGAAAAATTTCAGGGTACATTTTATGTTCAGGATAACTGGAAAATAACCGACAAATTACAAGCAATTACCGGTATTCGAACTACTTATTATCAAGGAACAGATAAAGTATATTTTGAACCACGATTTTCTACTTCCTATCAGTTATCGGAATACATGAAACTAAATGCAGCCGTTGGTAAATATTACCAGTTTGCCAATCGTATTATACGCGACGATATAGAATCTGGAAGTCGCGACTTTTGGATACTTTCCGATGGGAAAACAATTCCTGTTTCATCGGCTATGCATTATATAATTGGATCAAGCTATGAGAACCTGAGTTATCTCTTTAGTGTTGAACTTTTTTATAAAAATATGGATGGGCTTACCGAATATTCAATGAATTATATTCCTTCGTTCCGGCAAATAGATTTTAACGAATTTTATAATACGGGTTCAGGAATTGCTCAGGGTATTGAGTTTTTAGTTCAAAAAAAGTTTGGCAAATTAACCGGATGGATTGGATATACTTTAAGTCAGGTTAAATACAAGTTCGATATCTATGGTGATAATTACTACATGGCTAGTCATGATGCAACAAATGAGTTTAAAGCTATTTGCAGCTATAAATGGAAAAAATTCACTTTTTCAGGTACATTTATTTATGCTACTGGCAAACCATATACTGCTCCAACGGGAAGTTACGAAATTGATATGCCTGATGGTTCAACACAAACATTTCTTTCTATTGGTGAGAAAAACTCACTACGTTTGCCCGATTATCACCGGCTCGATTTATCTGCAAACTACGAATTCGGACTGGGTGAATTTGGTGGGGGATTAATTAGTTTGTCTTTATTTAATGTATATAACCAAACAAATATTTGGTACAAAGAATTTAGTGTTGTAGATGAAGGTTTAATCGAAACCAATGTAAATTATTTAGGTATTACTCCCAATTTATCAATATCAATAAATATTAAATAATTATGTTAAAATATTTTTCAATTATTTCGGCCATAGTCATATTGTTTTATTCATGTGACGAAAACACATCGGAGCTTAATAAAGACATTCCGGTTATTGAAGCCTTTTTATACACTAATAATTCGCTTGACAGCATACGAATTGTGAAAATCTTACCTTACAACACATCAGGTGATACAAATATAGTTATCGAAAATATTGATGTATTTATATCATCTGAAAATGAAATATTCACGTTCAAACAATCAGCAACAAATCCTGAATACTTTATAAATAGTAGTGATTCGTTGATTGTTACCGAAGGTGAAATTTATGAAATATCTTTTGTATATGGTGAAAATGATATTTATGCAAAAACAACAGCATTAAGTCTTCCAACAAATCTGGCTATTTCCGATACATTAATCTCCATTGATGATGAGTCAACAATGCCTTTTTTTGGTGATGAATCTGATATTGAAATTAGCTGGGACAATACGAATGAAGAATATTTCATGGTGAGTGCTCAACTTGTAGATACAAGCTCGTTGGATCAGATTAATGAGTATATTGACGAACCTCCAACATCTATATTTATGTCACCGGTAACATTAAGCAGTATGACTCTTAATACTCGCATGATTCAATATTATGGAAAGTACAGGGTGCTTTTATTTAAAGTTAATATTGAATATGTTGAGTTATTTGAGAGTTATAATCAGAACATTTCGAGTTTAGTTGATTCACCATCAAATATTGAAAACGGAAAAGGAATTTTTACAGCAATGAGTACTGATACTATTTATTTCGATGTGGTACGAGATTAACTAATAAGATAAATAATAACTTTCTGTCGATAAAAATCCACGATAAGTCTATTTCATTTTGTAAGCAATAAGAACCATTGTAAAATTGCTCATAATTAAAAATAGACGAATGAAAAAAATAGCTTATTCAATTATACTTTTTTTGGTTTTTGTTTCTTTAAATGGAAAAACACAAACCGAGAAATGGTCATTAACAAAATGCCTTAATTATGCATACGAAAATAACATTCAGATTAAACAAAACACTCTGAATAATGAGATTAATCGATTAGAGATTAATCGATTAAAAGCGAACCGAATACCTTCGTTAAATGCTGGCGATAATCAAAGTTTTAACTGGAACAAGAATTCTGACGATAACTTTTATAACACGAACACTTTTTCAATTAATTCGAGCATCGTTTTATTCAATGGTTTTCAAAATAACAATTCGCTAAAACAATCGGAATTAAACTACAAGGCCGGTGAATATGCAATTGAAGAAACAAAAAACAGTATCAGTTTATCAATTGCCAATTCGTATCTGGAAATTTTATTTTATACCGATCAGGTAAAAATTGCAAAAAATCAGCTTGAATCGACACAAGAACAACTACAAAACACAAAAAATCGTGTCGATGCAGGCATACTACCTATAAGTAATTATTTACAGCTCGAGGCTCAGCAATATAGCGAAGAGTTGACACTAACAAACACAGAAAATCAGTTGCGAATTTCGAAACTTAATTTAATGCAAATGATGGAGATTCCTGTTTCGGATAAATTCGAGATTGAAATTCCTGATAAACTACAGTTAAGAGATTATTCAAATATGAATCAATCTATAGAATTAATTTATGAAACAGCTTTAAATGTAAGGCCTGAGATTCAAAGCTCATTATTAAATTCTAAGAGTGCTGAGTACGATATT
>MENE01000146.1:12708-13679 GCA_001769005.1 Bacteroidetes bacterium GWA2_31_9b
TTCCCAAGCTCACCTTAAATGCCGGAATAGGAACCCAGTATTCAAGTTTAGCATCACAAATGAGTTATGGAGCAATTGAATCAACAACTATAGGTTACTTACAAAGCAATCCTTCCGAATTGGTTTTAAGCAATCAACCATCGGTTTATTACAACGATTATCCATTTTTCGATCAGTACAACGATAATCTTTACGAGAGTGTAAGTTTAAATTTGTCTATTCCAATTTTTAACCAATATCAAGCTAAAACTTCAATCGAAAAGTCAAAAATAAATCTTAAATATGCCAAATTGGATTTAATAAACACTCAAAATACACTTCGTAAGAATATTGAACAATCGTTTACCGATTTACTTGCAGCACAAAAAGAATATGAAGCAAACCAAAAGCTATTAATTGCATATGAAAAAACATATTCCGATGCATCGAAAAAATTTAATGCCGGAATGATTAATTCTATTGATTTTTTAATTGAAAAAACAAATCTGATAAATGCTGAAAACAACTTACTCCAATCAAAATATAAATTAGTCTTTAAAAACATGATCCTTGATCATTATCAGGGCAAACCAATAACATTTTAGAAATGAAAAATCCATGCAATTCTAATTACATAAACAATAATGTTAGTCGAAAATTAAATGAAACAATAATCATCAATACTGCGAGCATAAAAATTGACAAAGAAACATTGGCAAAAACAAATCATTGTGCAAAGAATTTTGAATGTTTGAAAAACGAAAATCATTTTTGTAAAATAAGAAAAGTATTAAGCTGTATCAACAGTAAAGTCATTTTTGTAAATTGTACTGAAGTGTGTCATTATAAAATGAGTTTTGGTTTTAATTCAATTTGCAACTGCCCAACAAGAAAGGAAATATTCAATAAATATAAAAAGTAAACAAATGAAAAAAATACTTATAATATTAGGTGTAGTTATTCTTATTCTGATAACCATTTTCGGATTTTTA
>MENE01000146.1:13706-16620 GCA_001769005.1 Bacteroidetes bacterium GWA2_31_9b
GAGTTTGAAACAGAAACTATCTCAACAGGTGATATAAATTCGTCGATAACAGCAACTGGGTCGCTGGAAGCAATTACAACAGTTGATGTAGGAACACAGGTTTCGGGTATTATTCAGAAGATTTTTGTTGATTTTAATTCGGTAGTTAAAAACGGACAAACAATAGCCATATTAGATACAACCATGTTATACTCATCACTTTTAAGTGTAAAAGCCGATGTTCAACAAAAATCAGCGAATCTGGAATATACCAGAAAAAATTTTGAGCGTATTAAAATGCTGTTTGAGTCAACAACAGTAGCTGAATCGGACTTTGATCAGGCAAAATTTAATTACGAAACGGCTAAAGCCAATTACACTGCATCAATGGCTAGTTTGGAAAAAGCCCAAATTAATCTGAGTTATGCAACCATTATTTCACCAATTAATGGTGTTGTAATATCGCGTAGTGTCGACGAAGGACAAACTGTTGCTGCAAGTTTCAACACTCCTACCCTTTTCACTATTGCTCAGGATTTAACTAAAATGCAGGTTGTTGCTAGCATCGATGAAGCCGACATAGGACAAGTAGTGGAAGGAAACAGAGTATTATTTACTGTTGATGCCTATCCCGACAATGAGTTCGAAGGTAAAGTAATACAGAAAAGGCTGGAACCAACTGTTTCGCAAAACGTGGTTACATACAACGTGCTTATTGATGCTCCAAATCCTGATTTAAAACTTATGCCCGGAATGACAGCTAGTTTAACCATACTTGTTGAAGAAGAAATAGGTGTTTTAAAAATTCAGAGCAAAGCATTACGATACAAGCCTTCAGCTGAATTATTAAAAGATATGATGAAAAACAGACCAAAACCTGGAGAAAATCTACCTTCTGCAAATCAGCAAAAACAGATGGGTTTTGATCCAATGAATCCTTCAGCAAGTTTAGAGAAAGGCCAAGCAATGGTATGGATTAAAATGAATGATGTTATTATGCCGCGAATAATAAAAACCGGGTTATCAAACGGAACATATATAACCATTTTAGACGGTTTAAATGAAGGAGATACAGTAATACTTAATGAACAAGTTGTTAAAAAGTCAGAAGCAAAAGAAACTGAATCGGAAAGCCCATATATGCCGAAAAGGCCGGGAAGTAATAAAAAATAAAGTTATGACTAAGAATATTATTTCGTTACGATCGATTGATAAAGATTATTTTGTAGGAGATATCACCGTAAGGGCTTTGAAGGGGATTGATATGGAAATTAACAAAGGGGAGTTTACTTCGGTTATGGGAGCCAGTGGTTCGGGAAAATCAACCTTGTTAAATATTTTGGGCTGTCTCGACAAATCGACCAAAGGTGAATATTATCTCGATAATCAATTAATTAATACCTTAACAAAAAATCAATTAGCATATATCAGGAACCAGAAAATTGGTTTTGTTTTTCAATCGTACAATTTATTACCAAAAACAACTGCGTTGGAGAATGTGGAGTTGCCGTTGTTATATAATAGATTGGTTGATTCAAGAGAACGACGAGAACGGGCTTTAAAGGCTCTTGATGCCGTGGGTTTATCTGACAGGAAGTTTCATATGCCCAATCAACTTTCGGGTGGACAGCAGCAAAGAGTTGCCATAGCCCGGTCTCTCGTTAATAATCCGGTATTGATATTGGCCGATGAGCCGACCGGAAATCTCGACACACGTACGAGTTACGAAATAATGGCTTTGTTTCAGGATTTAAATGCCCTGGGGAAAACCATTGTTATTGTTACCCACGAAAATGATATTGCCCAATTTACAAGCAGAAATGTGGTTTACCGAGATGGCAAAATCATTAAAGATGAAATGGTAAAAAACAAAAGAAATGCTTTAGTTGAGTTAACAAATTTACCTATTGACTCAAATGGAAAAAATTAAAAAATTAAATCAATGAATATTAAAAACCTTTTAAAACTAGCTATACAATCATTACAACGAAATAAATTCAGGTCGTTGCTTACCATGTTAGGAATAATTATTGGTGTGGCATCAGTAATTGCCATGTTAGCCATTGGACAAGGTTCAAAAGTGAGTATTGAGAAAAACATTTCAAGCATGGGTTCCAACCTGATTATGGTTTTCCCTAGTGGTGATATGCGAGGTGGAATTAACATGGGAATGAGCGATTCTAAAAAAATCAGTCTTACCGATTGCAATGCCATAACAAATCAATGCGAGTCGGTTAAAGCTGTATCACCGATTGTTCAAACAAGTGGACAGGCAATATCTGCAACAGCAAACTGGCCAACAAGTTTACGTGGCACAAACGAGAATTTTTTCGAAATAAGAAACCAGAAAGTGGTATCAGGCAGGGTATTTACACCTGAAGAAATTAAACGTGCAGCAAAAGTTTGTGTAATTGGCGAAACCGTTAAAAATGAACTATTCGGCGAAAATTCAGATCCTATAGGTGAAAAAATTCGCTTTAATAAAATACCTTTCGAGATTATTGGAGTTTTGGAAATAAAAGGTCAAAGTACATTTGGGTCAGATCAGGACGATATAATTATAGCGCCATATACAACGGTTCAAAAGCGAATAATGGCAATAACATCTATACAACAGATATATATTTCTGCTATAAGTGAAGAGCAATCGCCACAGGCAGTAACAGAAATTGAAGAAACACTTCGTAAAACGCATAAGTTAACCGGTTCACAGGAAAACGATTTTGATATACGTACACAGGAAGAAATAATGAGTATGCTTTCATCTACCAGTCAGGTTATGACAGCTCTTTTGGCTGCCATAGCAAGTATTTCGTTATTAGTTGGTGGAATAGGAATTATGAATATTATGTATGTATCGGTAACAGAGCGTACACGCGAGATTGGTTTACGTTCGGCAGTTGGTGGGCGAGAAATTGATATTCTATGGCAGTTT
>MENE01000147.1:0-8157 GCA_001769005.1 Bacteroidetes bacterium GWA2_31_9b
ATTTTGTTTTTCTCCGGAGTTATTAATAAACGAACAAAAAAGAGAATCAGATTCGGTAATTTTAAAATACTCTAAAACACCTACAAGATTTATAATTCCTGGCACCTTATGTTTTATGATTGCTTCATTTGTGTGAGAAATTAATGTTGTTATTTTTGAAATAACAGTA
Organism: Bacteroidetes bacterium GWA2_31_9b; assembly: GCA_001769005.1. Classification (GTDB taxonomy): domain Bacteria; phylum Bacteroidota; class Bacteroidia; order Bacteroidales; family UBA12077; genus UBA12077. The sequence goes on from MENE01000147.1 coordinate 170, forward strand.
TCAATCGGTATTTGATTTATTGCAACTAGTTTTTTTCCTAAAATATTTTCGTATATTTTGGTAGTTTGTGTAACGTACAATCCATCTGAATACCAGTATACAAATAGTGGGAATTTACCTTTTTCAATAATTTTTTTGTTGTAATCAACAGAAGTATGATCATCTCCCATTTGAGCAACTGCTATTTGTAAAGCTATTGCCAGCTCTGCATCTGTTTTAGAATCAATCAGGTTTTTTATTGAATCCAGCCTATTATAAAAGATTTCTTTACTTGTTTCAAAAAATAAGCTTTTATGTCTTGCAGAAAGCTCTGTTTTTAAATAATCAATATCCTTTGACCAAACCTCTTTACGGGTTTGACAATATACATTAGTAATAAAAGTCAGAATAATTAATAACAGGAAACCTTTTTTCATAAAATTGTATTATTGCTGATAATTAAATAAAAATCCAGATAATTAGCGAATATAATAAAACAGGGAATAATAAAATTGAAATTTCTTATTTTAATACCTGAAATAGGAATTATTGTTGTGTTGTTCTGTATCATCAGAATCTCCATACTTTTCTGTAATACTATCAAGCGTATATATTAACTCATTTACATCGAGAGATGTAACCAGTTTCATACGTGTTTCTTTAAAATGGGGCAGTGCTTTAAAATAATTCGATAAATGCCTTCGTATTTCAAAAATTCCACGAGGTTCGCCTTTCCATTCAACCGATTTTTGAAGATGGAGTTTTGCCAGTTCAACTTTTTCCTTTAAAGTTAATGGATTCATCTTTTGACCTGTTTGCAGATAATCCTTTATTTCTTTAAAAATCCATGGACGGCCAACTGTTGCACGGCCTATCATGATTGCATCTACACCATATTTATCGAAAGCCAGTTTTGCCGATTCAGGACTGTTAATATCTCCATTCCCGATAATTGGGATTTTCATTCTCTGATTATTCTTTACTTCGCCAATCAATGTCCAGTCTGCTTCACCTTTGTACATTTGATTTCGTGTTCGGCCATGAATTGCCAATGCCTGAATACCTGTATCTTGTAATTTTTCAGCTAAATCAACAATAATTTTACTTTCATCGTCCCATCCAAGACGTGTTTTTACTGTTACCGGTATTTTAACTGCTTTAACAATAGCTTCGGTCATTTCTAACATGAGGGGAATATTGCGTAACATTCCTGCACCTGCTCCACGAGTTGCTATTTTTTTTACCGGGCAGCCAAAATTAATATCAATAAAATCAGGATTTGATTCTTCGGCAATTTTTGCTGCTTCAACCATTGATTCAGTTTGATGTCCATATAACTGTATAGCTGCAGGTCTTTCAAAATCAAACAATTCAAGTTTTTTAACACTTTTTGTGCATTCACGAATCAACCCTTCTGATGCAATAAACTCGGTATAAACAACATCAGCGCCATAGTGTTTGCATAAATAACGAAACGAAGGATCTGTTACGTCCTCCATTGGAGCTAAGAAAAGGGGCTTTGTTCCTAAATCAATATTCCCTATTTTCACCCATTTAAATTTTTTACGTTATTGATTCTATGATAATTATCTGCTTATTTTATCTGTTATTTTATTTTTTCTTGTTACTCGCTCCCACCAATCCATCCCGCATTCCGCTCGTGAACATCCATGCCATATTTCTAATATACTAAAATTGGTAAAAAACAATGTAATCATCTTTGTATTTGCAAAACCTTTTGCATGGATGTTTCACCTGATAGTAAAATTATGCTTATTTTTAGTGGCAAAAATATTTAAAAATTTAACCATTTCACCATATATGAGAAACTCATTAAACGAAACACATCCTTTTTCGAAAATTATATTTGCACTTTTTATAATAATGTCAACTTTTTTAATAACATTTCTTGTCGGATTATTATTTGCGTTACCGATTTTTAGTATTCAATTTTCAGATATTCCTGTTATCTTATCAAATATTGAAAATCCTGAAAACATTAATTTTATAAAATATTTACAAACCTTACAGTCAATAGGGTTGTTTATATTACCTGCTTTTATAATAGCATTCTTGTTTTCAAACAATAGTCTATCGTTTTTACAGTTCAAATCAAATATATCTGTATCATCAGTTTTGTTGGTGATTTTTATAATGTTTTGTTCTATTCCCTTAATTAATTTCTTTGCCAAGTTGAATGCGGATATGCATTTACCGGGATTTTTAAAGAGCATTGAGGTATGGATGAGAGAAAAAGAAAACAGTGCCCAACAACTGACTGAAGCTTTTTTAAAAATGGATTCGTTGCAAAGCTTGATTTTTAATATTTTTATGATAGGTATTTTACCTGCAATTGGTGAGGAATTAATTTTTAGAGGAGTCTTTCAGCGTTTATTTGCCGAATGGACAAAAAATATACATTGGGGTATTCTAATCGCAGCCATTTTATTTAGTGGAATGCATATGCAGTTTTATGGCTTTATTCCTCGAATGTTACTTGGTGTTTTGTTTGGATATTTATTTTATTGGAGTGGATCAATATGGTTTCCTATTGCAGGACATTTTATAAATAATACAGCTGCAGTTGTTTTCTATTATTTATATACCGATCAGGTAACTGAAAAGATCGATAGTATTGGTGCATCAAAAGAAACGTACTACTATCTGATTAGTGGAGCAGTAATTCTTTCCTTTTTATTATGGTATTTTTATAAATCAGAGAAACGAGAAAAAATGATATAATTCCAAAACTGAAAATATAAAAGGAAGAAATTTAGCTTATATTAATATCTGCATTTCTAAAAAGGCTTATTCTTCCTATTTCGTTTTTGCGATAAACATAAACTACACCGTAATCCTGAGCTTTATTGCGTTTTAAATCTTCAGGAAATTCAGAAAAATGATCTTCTACTTCGTTCCAAACGTTTAAAATAATATCATCAATTTCTGCTCGAAGTTCGGCAAGACTACCAAGTGCACGTGCATGATTTTTCTGAAGCATTTTCTGAAATTTAAAAGCTTCAATAAAATTATCGTAATGAACTTTAACTAATGCTATAGTAGGATTTGTAATTGGAGTTAAACCTTGCATTTTTCGTGAAGTTTCCCCATCAATTATTTTTTTACCCCAATCAATAATTTCAGTTTCGGTATTTAGTGAAGGGAGTTTAGTAAAATCATCTTCTAATCCATAAAATGATTTAACAGAAGGTTGTAACTCACCTCTTACTATTGCCATATTTACTACCTGAATAAAATGAGAGATGTATAATTTGGCTTTTTTATATTTCTTAAGATATTCTTTATTGTTTTTTATCTGAATATCATAAGTTGTTTTATGCTCTGTCATTACTTTATCCCACTTTGGCATAAAAGATTGAACACGTTGAAATGTTCCTTGTTTAAATGCAAGATCAATAGGATTTGTTTCTTTTCCCTTTTTATAAGCTATTTGTATGGCTTTTAGACGGGAACTATCGGTATTGGGTAATCGTCGGTAAGGCATAACTATAAAATTTAGGATGTTAACAAACTGTTCATAAAGTGCGAATATATGAAATTTGTATAATATTTCAAGCGTGTTCGCAATTAATTTTTAAGTTTCTTAGTCTTGATTTTTAATTCATTACTGTTCATAACCCGCAAACGTACAATTTCGTAAGGTTTTCAACATTTGAGTTTCTCAGAGTTTCAATTTTTTCTTTTGTTATTCTAATTAAAAATGCAAGGGAATTTTAAATTTGCTTATTGTATATATCTTTTACAATAAAGCTATTTACTTTTTAAATAAAAGTAAATCATAGATGGAAATACTAAAATTGTTATTTTAAATTTATGTACTTTGTTTTTTCAAAAATGCATTGTAATTTAGACTTTCAAAAGAAAATAGTAACAATCATAAAATCAAACATATTATGTTTAAAAAAGAAATTTATATTGAAAGAAGAAACCGCTTAAAAAGCAAAATGAAAACTGGACTGGTTTTGTTTTTAGGAAATCTTGAGTCAGCATTTAATTATCCGGATAACACATATCATTTCAGACAAGACAGTTCATTTTTATATTTTTTTGGTTTGGATATGCCTAATTTAGCAGGTTTAATTGATCTTGAATCGGGCAAAGAATATCTTTTTGGTAACGATTATACAATAGATGATATTATCTGGATGGGTAAACAACCGAAAATTAAAGATTTAGCTGCAGAAATTGGAATTGAACATACTGAACCTATCGATCATTTAGGTAATTTTTTACGTAACGCAAATAATCAGGAGCGAATTATTCATGTTTTACCATTTTACCGTGGCGATACTGTTATTCAGTTTAGTAATTTATTGCAGATAAATCACCCTGAAGCAGAGAATTTTGTATCTATTGATTTAGTTAAAGCTGTTATTGAACTACGCTCAATTAAAGACAAATACGAAGTTGAAGAGTTGATAAAAGCAGCAGCCATTGGATATAAAATGCATGTTACATCAATGAAAATGGCAAAACCAGGTATTTTGGAACAAGAAATAGCTGGAACTCTTGAAGGAATAGCATCGTCATATGGATCTACTCTTTCGTTTCCGATTATTCTCTCACAGAATGGCGAAACATTACACAATCATTATCATGGCAATATTTTAGAAGAAGGTAGATTGCTTTTAACCGATACAGGAGCAGAAACCAATTTGCATTATGCCAGCGACAATACCAGAACATTCCCTGTTGGAGGAAAATTCTCACAGAAACAAAAAGATATTTACAATATTGTTCTCAATGGAATAAATCATGGAACATCACTTGTTAAGCCTGGTGTTACTTATTTAAGTGTTCATTTAGAAGTTGCTAAAATTATTTCAAAAGGATTAACCGAACTTGGATTAATGAAAGGCAACCCAGAAGATGCTGTTCGTGAAGGAGCTCATGCTATGTTTATGCCTCATGGATTAGGTCACATGATGGGGCTCGATGTTCATGATATGGAAAACCTAGGCGAAGATTATGTTGGCTATGACAATGAAATTAGACGTGCCTCACAGTTTGGGTTACGTGGTTTACGCCTTGGTCGTCGATTACAATCTGGTTTTGTGTTAACTAACGAACCCGGTATTTATTTTATTCCTGATTTGGTAAAAAAATGGAAAGCAGAAAAAATAAATGCTAGTTTTATTAATTACGATAAAGTTTTGGATGAATACTCTGGATTTGGTGGTATTCGTTTAGAAGACGATCTTTTGGTTACAGAAACAGGACATCAATTAATAGGCAAACGAATTCCAATAACAGTTGAGGAAGTAGAAGAAACAATGAGATCATAATAAGCTAAAAATGATTTAAGCCAGATAAAAATAATTTATTTGGCTTTTTTTTTGAATAAAGAAATAATTCTGAAAATAATAATTCTTGTTCTATGCAAGTTTCCCTGCAATAAATCCTGTTGTCCATGCAGCTTGCAGATTAAAACCGCCAGTAATTGCATCAATATCTAATACCTCACCGGCAAAGTAAACATTTTTGCAGGTTTTACTTTGCATTGTATTCAGGTCGATGCTTTGCAGGCTCACCCCACCGCAGGTTACAAATTCTTCTTTGTACGTTGATTTCCCATTCACTGTATAAATATCGTTGGTTAAAACTTCAGTTAGTTTATTAAGTCCTTTTTTTCCTAACTCATTCCATTTTTTATTGGCTGGGATTTCAATTTTCTCTAATAAAAAGATCCACAATCTTTCCGATAATCCATAAGGTCTTATATTGGAAACGATTTTGTTGGGATGTGCTTCAATAATATGGTTAAGGTCGGTTATTACTATTTCGTTATTTTGTTCGTTTGCCCAGTTTACCTGAATCTTAAAATGGTAATCCATGCTGTTTAGTTCCCTTGCTCCCAAAGACGACAACTTTAGAATAGCAGGGCCACTCATTCCCCAGTGCGTTATAAGTAAAGGGCCATCGGATTTTATCTTTGTTCCCTGAATACTCACTTGTGTGTTTTCGACAACAACTCCCATAAGTTGGGTTATTGGTTCCGCCGACATTTTAAAAGTGAATAATGATGGTACAGGATTTTCGATTTTGTGATTTAATTTTTCCAGCCAGTTTAATCCATCTCTTTTAGGAGAACCACCTGTTGTAACAATAATCTTGTCGAAAATTTCCGGAGCAATATCTTCATGAATAAATTCCAACTCCAAAAAGTCATTTTTTGGATGAATAGCTTTTATACCCATTCCGGTCTTTATTTCAATCTTCAATTTTTTTGATTCACGTAAAAAGCATTCGATAATACTTTGAGAGTCTTGCGAAAAAGGAAAAACACAATTATCATTCTGAATTACTAAGGGAATACCTCTGGATTCAAACCATCGCATGGTGTCTTTATTGCTAAAAACATGAAAAGCTCTTTTTAAACTTTTTCCTCCTCTGGGATATGCATTACAGAGTTCTGAAATAGAGTCACAGCCATTGGTCAGGTTACATCTTCCACCTCCTGAGATTTTAACTTTTGATAAAACTTTTTGCGTTTTTTCGTAAATTAAAACTTGAGCGTCAGGATAATTCTCCTTTACAGAAATTGCCGAAAAAAAACCAGCCGCACCACCACCAATTATTGCAATTTTCATTTTATTCTGATCGCTTTTTAATCTTCAATTTATCACACAAATTTAAGGATGATCAAATGTTTAATCATTCCGTAAAAGTACTTTTTTCTGCTTAACCAATATCCGGCGAAACTGTTTTTTTTGGGTCGTAGGATTAAAATCTTTACTTTTGGAAAATAATTGATAATATCTACCAGATTAATTCTGGATCATTTAAAAAAATAAAACATTGGAAAAATTTGAAATAATTGCCACTACCATATTTGGGCTAGAAGAAGTCCTTGCATCGGAACTTCGTGAAATTGGTGCAACTGATGTTGAATTATTAAATCGTGCTGTACGATTTAAAGGTGATAAAGCAATGCTTTACAAAAGCAATTTGCTTTTAAGAACAGCTGTAAAAATTCTAAAACCCATTCATTCGTTTTTTGCAGCTAACGAGCAGCAGTTATACGATAATATCAAAAAAATTGACTGGAGTGAATATTTTACCTACAACAATACCTTTGCAATTGATGGTGCTACACATAGTGATATTTTTAATCACTCCAAATATGTTGCCTTAAAATCAAAGGATGCCATTGCCGATCAGTTTCGTGAAAAATTTAGTATCAGACCATCTGTTGATCCTGCAAATCCTGATATGCGAATAAATGTGCACATTAACGACAAATCAGTAATTGTTTCTCTTGATAGCTCAGGTTCATCATTAGGTAAACGTAATTACCGACTTGCTCAAAGCGAAGCCCCAATAAGTGAAGTGCTAGCTGCCGGAATTATTATGCTTTCGCAATGGGATAAAAAATGTGATTTTATTGATCCTATGTGTGGCTCTGGCACGTTTCCCATTGAAGCGGCTTTATTAGCCAACAATATACCTTCGGGCAGAAACCGAAATTTTGGCTTTGAAAAATGGAAAGATTTTGACGAAGAAATATGGAATAATGTTAAAGAAGAAGCAAATTCAAAAATCATTCATTCTGATGTTAAAATATTTGCAAGAGATTCTGACAACTATATAGTTGACATTGCAATCGAAAATGCAAAAAGAGCAGGTGTTCAAGACTTGATAGAATTTGAAAGTGTTGATTTTTTCCAAACATCTCATACCGCCGGAAAAGGAATTGTGGTTATTAATCCACCCTACGGCGAGCGTTTACAGGTAGATGATATTGTAAATTTTTATGAGGATATGGGTTCACGGTTAAAGCATTTTTATCAAGGATGCGATGCCTGGATTATCAGTGCTAATTATGAAGCTTTAAAATTCTTTGGGCTAAGAACTTCGCGAAAGATAAAGTTATTCAATGGTCCGATGGAATGTCGCTTACAAAAGTACGAGTTGTATCAGGGAAGTAAAAAAGCAAGTAAATCTGGAACACAGCCTTCGGAATAAAATACACAATAAATAATATTCAA
>MENE01000147.1:8171-8795 GCA_001769005.1 Bacteroidetes bacterium GWA2_31_9b
AAGTTCACTGAACTTTCCATCTTTTTTTATCCAATTAATATTTTTATAAACTGTTAATATTATTCGGCTTCGGTGAATGATGCACACAAATATTCTCTGTTAAGCATTGCGATATAATCAATTGAAATTCCCTTTGGGCATTCTGCTTCACAAGCACCTGTGTTGGTACAGCTTCCAAATCCTAACTCGTCCATTTTGGCAATCATATTTAATGCACGACGTTTGGCTTCAACTTTTCCCTGAGGTAATAATGCCAATTGAGAAACTTTAGCAGCTACAAACAATGTTGCCGATGAGTTTTTACATGCAGCAACACAAGCACCACAACCAATGCATGATGCAGCATCGAATGCCTTGTCAGCTGCTTCTTTCGAAACAAGAATTGCATTTGCTTCGGCTGCTTGTCCGGTATCAATAGAAACAAAACCACCTGCTGTCATAATTTTATCGAATGCATTACGATCGACAATAAGGTCTTTTATTACAGGAAAACCTTTTGCACGCCATGGTTCAATAGTAATAGTGTCACCATCGCGAAATGCCCGCATGTGTAACTGGCAGGTTCCTATTTCATCACCGGGGCCATGTGGTCGCCCATTAATGTACAATCCGCACGAACCACAA
>MENE01000147.1:8843-10800 GCA_001769005.1 Bacteroidetes bacterium GWA2_31_9b
ATTTTCATTTTTTTAATTTATAGATTTATAGTATCAAGTATTGAGTATCAAGACTTATGTCTCACATCTCATGTCTCATATCTAATTGCTATTTATAACTTCTAACTTTTACTTCTACATTTTCGAACTTCAGTTCTTCTTTATGCATCTTTGGTTCTTTGTCATCGCCCTGATATTCCCATGCAGCTACATAAGAATACTCCGAATCGATACGTTGAGCTTCGCCACCTTCGGTCTGGCTTTCTTCGCGGAAATGGGCTCCACACGATTCTTTACGATTTAAAGCATCCAAAACCATTAACTTGGCTAGTTCAAAAAAATCAGCTATACGTGATGCTTTTTCTAGTTCCTGATTTAGTTCTTCCATTTTTCCTGGAATTTTTAAGTCGCTCCAGAACTCTTTTTGTAACTCATCGATCATTACTAAAGCTTTCTTTAGTCCTGCTTCATTACGCGACATGCCACAATAGTTCCACATAATATTCCCCAATCGTTTATGGAAAGAAGTAGCGGTTTGTCTTCCTTTAATATTCAGGAATTTATCGAGACGTTCTTTTGCTGTTTTTGCAGTTTCTTCAAACTCAGGAGCATCAGTTGAAGGAAGTTTTGTACTAATTTCATCAGCAAGATAATTGGTAATTGTATATGGTAATATAAAATATCCATCACCTGCACCTTGCATTAATGAACTTGCTCCAAGTCTGTTTGCTCCATGATCAGAGAAATTTGCTTCTCCAATGGCAAATAACCCGGGGATTGTAGTCATCAGATTATAATCAACCCACAATCCACCCATAGTATAATGCCCGGCAGGGTAAATCATCATTGGTGTTTTGTAAGGAGTTTCTCCTGTAATTTTTTCATATAAATCGAACAGATTTCCATATTTGCCTTTAATGGCTTTTTCGCCTTGTTTCTTAACGGCATCTCTGAAATCAAGATAAACAGCTAAACCTGTTTTACCAACACCATAACCGGCATCGCAACGCTCTTTTGCAGCACGTGAAGCCACATCACGAGGAACAAGATTCCCAAATGCTGGATATCGTCGTTCAAGGAAATAATCACGTTGATCTTCTGGTATCTCATTCGGATTGCGTTTGTCTGCTTTTTCTTTGGGTACCCATATACGACCATCGTTTCGAAGTGATTCTGACATTAATGTTAATTTGCATTGATAATCGTTCAATACAGGAATACTTGTTGGATGAATCTGAACAAAACTTGGATTACCGAAAAATGCTCCTTTTTTATATGCTTGCCATGCGGCTGAACCGTTTGAATTAACTGCAAGAGTCGATAAATAATATATTGTTCCGTATCCACCGGTAGCCAAAACTACAGCATGAGCCGAATGTTTTTCAATTTCACCTGTAACCAGGTTGCGGGTAACAATTCCTCGTGCTTTACCATCTATTAGAACAATATCGAGTAACTGTTGGCGACTGAACATTTTAATTTTTCCTAATGCTACCTGACGTTTAAGAGCAGAATAACCTCCCAATAAAATTTGTTGTCCTGTTTGTCCTTGAGCGTAAAAGGTTCGTGATACCTGAACACCGCCAAAGGTCCTGTTTGAAAGAGTACCTCCATATTCACGTGCAAAAGGAACTCCTTGTGCTGTAAATTGATCAATAATTGCATTACTTACTTCGGCTATACGATAAACATTTGCCTCACGGGCACGAAAATCGCCTCCTTTAATCATATCATAAAATAAGCGATAAACACTATCTCCATCGTTTTTATAATTTTTAGCTGCATTAATACCTCCTTGTGCAGCTACTGAGTGAGCTCTTCGCGGTGTATCCTGAAAACAAAAAGACTTTACATTATAACCCAACTCAGCAAGTGATGCTGCAGCAGGAGCTCCAGCTATTCCTGTTCCAACAACTATTATGTCAAGTTTTTTCTTGTTTATAGGACTTACAAGTTTCATTGATGCCTTGTATTTACT
>MENE01000148.1:0-9535 GCA_001769005.1 Bacteroidetes bacterium GWA2_31_9b
TTCGATAAAGTAATCCTGCTGCATAATATTGATAGTTCAATTAACATATCAGCAAATAATAGATTTGGGAATATCAGTAATATTGGTTCAACTTGGGAATTCAACGAACCTATTGATTCTATTCAGTTTTCATTTTCAAATTCTGACACATCAAAAAACCTTGAGCTTTATGGATTAATTCTTGAGAAAAAGAATTCAAACGTACAATATCATACCATTGGAGTGAATGGCTCAATGGCTCACTCGTATCTTAAGTGTTCGTTGTTCGAAAATCATTTAAAATTATTAGATCCAAATATTGTTATTCTCTCTCTTGGCACAAATGAAGCGTACAATAAAGACTTTAATCGTGAAGAATATATTTTCAATCTAACGAGTTTAATTTCCAAAATTCATAACACAAACCCAAATGCCATTCTTTTAATTGCAACTCCAAACGATCATTTAAAAAATGGGGTAATCAACAATAATATAGCAATAGTAAATGAAAGTATTTATTCATTAACGAATTATTTTTCTTTTGGGATTTGGGATTTTTATAAAATAATGGGAGGTTCAGGTTCAATAAATAATTGGTATAAAAAACAACTGACTTCTGAAGACCGATTGCATTTTAATCGCAAGGGTTATGAAATTCAAGGCGAGCTATTATATAATGCATTAATTCAACTTATTCATAATTAGAGAATTATATATTTTGGAACTTATTAAAAACATATTACTTTATTCCGAGAACAAACCATTGTTGTTTACCAGCCTTTATTTCTGGTTGTTTTTTGCATTTGTATTAATTATTTACTCAATAATTTACCGGAAGAATCCTTTACGAAATGCATTTCTCTTTTTTATGAGTCTTTTCTTTTATTATAAATCTGGAGGATATTTTTTTACATTGCTTGTTTTTTCTACTCTTGTTGATTATACTGCAGGTTTACTTATTTATAAATCGAGTACAAAATTTAAAAAGAAATTATTTCTATCAATAAGCATAATTACAAACTTATCGTTGCTCGGGTATTTTAAATATGCTTACTTCTTTACTGATATATTTAATCAGGCTTTTCATTCTGATTTTCAGGTAATAAATAATCTTGCATTATGGACAAACAATCTCACAGGATCAGAATTTAGTATTTCTCAAATTATTTTACCTGTAGGGATTTCGTTTTTTACTTTTCAAACAATTAGTTATTCTGTTGATGTGTATCGTGAAAAGCTAAAACCTGTTCGAAGTATTATTGATTTTGGATTTTATGTTTCTTTTTTCCCTCAGCTGGTTGCCGGACCAATTGTTCGTGCCGCAGAGTTTATGCCCCAGTTGTACCAGAAATTCAGACTAACAAAACAAGAATTTGGTCATGCAGTTTTTTTAATTCTGAATGGATTAGTAAAAAAAATGATGATCTCAGATTATATTTCAATAAATTATGTAGATCGTATATTTGAGGCTCCATCATCGTTTACAGGATTCGAAAATCTGATGGCTGTTTATGGATATTCAATTCAGATTTATTGCGATTTTTCAGGTTATACCGATATAGCAATTGGTGTTGCACTTTTACTCGGGTTCAGATTGCCGATAAACTTCAACTCTCCTTACAAAGCCGTAAATATTACTGATTTCTGGCACCGTTGGCATATATCACTGTCAACATGGTTGCGCGATTATTTATATATTCCATTAGGAGGTAGCAAGAAAGGGAAAACCCGAACAACAATAAACATAATGATTACAATGCTTTTAGGAGGATTGTGGCATGGTGCTAACCTTCGGTTTGTAATTTGGGGAGGTTTGCACGGATTAGGTTTAGTAATTCATAAACTTTGGGTAAAAATAAATACTTCGCTTAATAAATATTACAACCCTCGTATAAGTAAAAACCTGTTTATTCATTTTATTTCTGTTTTTTTAACATTTAACCTGGTTAGTTTTGCATGGATCTTTTTCAGAGCAGAAAATATGGAAAGTGCAAAAGCAATGATAACGCAGATTGTTGAAAATTTCCAGCTTGAACTTATTCCAATAATGATAACATCTTACTATAAAATATTTGTTGTTATTTTTATTGGTCTTTTAATTCATTGGTTGCCCTCATCATTTAAAGAAAACTTGAGAGGCATATTCATTAAAAGTCACATTGCCGTAAAAATTGTTATTGTAATTGTAATTGTATTTTTTCTTTTTCAAGCAAAGTCGGCAGAGATACAACCTTTTATTTATTTTCAATTTTAGCTTCCTTTTTTTTGTTCGAAAATGTACATTAACTGTTATAAAATCGGTCAATTAAAGAATTGGTTATTTACACAAAAACACCTCTTACCTTTTGATTATCTGTGAATTAATAATTATGGCATTATAAATGATTTTAATCTTTAAATTTTATGCAACATATAAAAAAGTTGATCGTCTATTAACTGGAAAATGACTAAAAAATAGTATTGATGCAAAAAAAAGTATTATTGTTAGCTATAGCTACACATTTAGTTTTAGCAGCTTATACGCAAAAAGAAAGTGTTGAAAAGAAAATCTATACAACACAGCGAATAAATGGTGAAACGCCTTTTATTGATGGACAAATTAATGAAGATGTATGGAATCTGGTAGAGTGGTCGGGCGGTTTTATTCAGCGCGAGCCAAATAATGGTGCTGCACCATCTCAACAAACAGCTATTAAAATACTGTACGACGACAACAATTTGTATGTTGCAATAAGGGCTTATGATACAGAGCCTGATAAAATCGTAAAGCGAATGTCGCGTCGCGATGGATTCGATGGCGATTGGGTTGAACTTAACATCGACAGTTATTTCGATAAACGTACCGCTTTTTCTTTTACAGCATCCGTTTCGGGAGTAAAAGGCGATGAGGCTATTAGCAACGATGGCGATAACTGGGATTCTACCTGGGATCCGATCTGGTATTTAAAAACCAGTATTGATAGTTTAGGTTGGGTTGCAGAAATAAAAATTCCTTTTACTGCACTTCGATTCAGTAATAATAAAGAATTTCAAATATGGGGATTGCAGGTTAATCGCCTGTTTTATAGAAACCAGGAACGATCGAACTGGCAATATGTTCCAAAAGACGCTTCAGGATGGGTGCACAATTTTGGGGAAATACATGGTATTAAAGGAATAAAACCTAAAAAGCAATTCGAAATTTCACCTTATGTATTATCGAAACTTGAAACATACACTAAAGATTCTGATAATCCATTTTCAAAAGGTAAAGAGTTTGGTTACGGAATTGGTTTGGACGGAAAAGTTGGAATCACAAACGATTTTACTCTTGATTTTACTATTAATCCTGATTTTGGGCAAGTAGAAGCTGACCCATCAGAAGTGAATTTAACTGCATTTGAAACCTATTTTCCAGAAAAGAGACCTTTTTTTATCGAAGGTCGAAATATTACTAACTTTCAGATATCAGGAGGAGGAAACTCTTTTGCATTGGATAATTTATTTTACTCCCGAAGAATTGGACGAAATCCACAATACGACCCCGATGTAGATGAAGACAACAACGAATATGTTGATATGCCTGAAAACACAACAATTTTTGGAGCATTAAAACTTACAGGAAAAACACAAGACGGCTTGTCTATTGGTATAATTGAATCTCTAACAGCTGAAGAAGTTGCAGATGTTTCTCGTAATGGTGTTAAAAGTAAAGAAACCGTGGAGCCTATGACGAACTATTTTGTTGGAAGAGTTCAAAAAGACATGAACAACAACAATACTATTATTGGGGGAATGTTTACATCAACCAACAGAGCTATAAACGATGAACACCTTAATTATTTGAACAAAGATGCATATACCGGAGGTTTAGATTTTAAACAGTACTGGAATAACAAGAAATACTATTTAAATGTTAATTATGCAATGAGTCATATAACTGGAGATAGCACAGCTATTATTTCTCAACAGGAATCATCGAGGCGATATTTTCAGCGACCTGACAATACTTATAACACATTTGATTCTACTAGAACATCATTAACAGGTCATGCGGGAACAGTTCAGTTTGGAAAAAATGGTTTTAGTAAATGGCGATGGTTATTTTGGACAACATGGCGATCACCCGAATTTGAAACAAATGATGTTGGGTACTTACATCATTCCGATGCTATTTTCCAGGTTTTTTGGGCCGGATATAGATTTACAGAGCCATTTAGTATTTTCAGATCAATGCAAATAAATTTTAATCAGTGGACTGGTTGGGATTTTGGACTTAACAGTAGTTTTTATGGTGGAAATATGAATACGAATATGGAATTTAAAAATTACTGGTCATTTGGAGGAGGAATAAATTACGATGGCAGTGGGGTTTCTAATAATATGTTAAGGGGAGGCCCATCTATAAAATATCCGGGATCTTATAGTTATTGGGTCAATATAGGTACTGACACCAGAAAGAAAATTCAAGTTTTTGGAAGTATAAGTCAAAGCTATGGATTAGAAAACTCTTCAGAATACACTTCTTATGGTATTGATATTGTATATCGACCATTTGATGCTTTGCGAATTTCACTTATGCCAGATATTTCTTTTGCTAACGATAAACTACAATATTTAACTAAAGATGAAAATTACAACCGCTATATTTTTGCAACTATAGATCAGGTTACTACAGATTTAACTTTGCGAATTGACTATACAATAACACCAGAATTAACTATACAGTACTATGGTTCTCCATTTGTAAGTGCGGTTGATTTTTCTGAACCTAAGTATATTACTAATCCAAATGCTGATAAATTTGAAGACCGATTTAGCACTGATGTTTCATTCTCAAGCGATGATTTTGAAAAAGGATATGATTTTAATTTCCGTCAATTCAGATCGAACTTTGTTGCACGATGGGAATATCGCCCCGGCTCTTTAATATACCTTGTTTGGACTCAAAATAAAACAGGAAGTGTAGCTACAGGAGATTTCTCTTTTATTGATGATTATGATGGTTTATTTAATATTCATCCGTACAATGTTTTTCTTATAAAACTTTCATATCGTATAGGTAATTAAATAAAACTGTTTCGCAGATAAAATAAACATTTGATTATTACTGATTGTTTATATATTACAGCAAATACCTCTGTAATACACTATGAAAAACATACTCTGTGGTAAATAAAATACACAGTTTAAAATCTTAGGTATTTTGCCTAAGATTTTTTTTGACTTGTGGTTTTAAATTTAATATCTTTCAACTTATTCATAAAAACAATCAGCTATGAAACAGTTAATAATTCTTATTTGTGCAATTTCTTTAAACTATCAATCAATTATGTCACAAGAAATCCAACAAGATAAATTTTCTACGGAAAAAGGAGAGCTTATAATAAATTTTGTTAAACACGCTTCGCTATTCTTCGAATATGATGGTAAAATAATTCATCTCGATCCGGTATCAAGAATGGGGAATTACGAAATATATCCCAAGGCCGACTTGATTTTTATTACACATCATCATGGCGACCACTTGGATTTGAATGCCATTGAATTGATTAAAATAGAAAATACAAAAATCATACTTACTGAAAAATGTAAGGAGTTAAGCGAAAATCTTTCGGAATTCATAATCATGAAAAATGGTGATGTATTAACAATAAACGGTTTTGAGATTGAAGCTATTCCTGCTTACAACATTGAACACAAACGTCCGAATGGAGATCCTTTCCATGTTAAAGGCGAAGGAAATGGATATATTATTACTTTTGGTGATAAACGAATTTACATTGCCGGTGATACTGAAAACACAGATGAAATGAAATCGTTAAAAAATATTGATATTGCTTTTTTACCAATGAACCTTCCATACACTATGACTCCAGAAATGGTTGCCGATGCAGCAAAAGCTTTCAGGCCTAAAGTTTTATATCCATACCATTATGGAGAAACCAATACTTCTATTTTGGTTGACTTGCTTAAAAATGAAAAAGACATTGAAGTTAGAATTAGAAAAATGTAACTCCAGTAATCAACTTGTCTGCTTCTGGCTGATTATCAATCAGCAATAAACAATTAGCAATTTATTATTTTTTAAATAAATTCCGTCTTTTTTCACAACATGCTGTCTTTAAATTAAACTGTTTAGATTTTGGGCAAGGAAACTGTTGAAATACAATTGAAACTCATTGAGCGTGCACGCGAAGGCGATCAGCAGTCGATGTACAGACTGTATAAACTATATGTACAAGCCATGTATAATACCTGTATCAGAATGGTTGCAAACCAATACGATGCGGAGGATATTATACAGGAATCATTTACAAGTGCTTTCAAAAATTTAGGTTCTTTTCGTGGTGAATCATCGTTTGGAAGCTGGTTAAAACGCATTGTGATTAATAAATCGATAAGTTTTTTGCGAACAAAGAAACACGAATTTACAGATATTGATCATTTACACATTGTAGATGATGGAGATGATGATAATGAAATACCTGATATAAAACCTGAACAGGTTCACGAAGCAATAAAAACATTACCCGAAAAGGCAAGAGTAATATTAAATATGCATTTGCTTGAGGGATACAAACACAAGGAAATTGCAGAACTACTCAATATATCAGAATCAACGTCAAAATCACAGTATCAACGTGCAAAATTGTTATTACGAGAAAAACTAATAAAAGAATTGAGCTATGAAAATTGAAGAATACATAAGACGGAATCGTGACAAGCTCGACATTGAAAAACCCGACGAAGAATACTTGTGGGCTGGTATTTCTCAATCTTTTATTAAACAAAAAAAATCAAAACAGTTTTATATTGTACGAATAGCTGCAATAGCATTAATATTAATTACTATTACTTATGCAGGATATGAATTTACTACTATTCGTAAAAATCAACAGCTTATATTAAGTAAAATTGATCCTGTTCTTGCCCAACAGGAAGAGCAGTTTCAAGAACAAATAAACAGTTATTATAAATTATTACATCAAACAAATTTTGATAAAAATCAATTAGTGACCAATTATAGTGAACTTCAAAATATTGATGATATGATTCAACAATATTCCGAAGATTTAAAAAAACATGGACCAAATCCCAAAATTTTACACTCACTAATGGATTTATATCAAAAGAAAATTCTGGTCTTAGACCGCATGTTAAACGAAATTGAAAAAAATAAAAATTATGAAAACGATAAATCTCAAACTCAAATTTAATATTTTCCTAACTCTCATCAGCTTAATTTTGATTAGTTGTAGTACTCAAGCTCAGGAAAAGAAAGAAAGTTTTGAAAAAACATTTAATCTTTCTTCAACCGGAAATTTCACATTTTCATGCTACGATTCAGACTTAAAAGTGAACACATGGGCAAATAATGAAGTAAAAATCTATGGAGAAATTTTTATAAAAGGAGGAAAAGAAGAAGATCAACAGCAATTAATTGATGTTTTCAAAAACCCACAAGTTACACAGGGTACAAATACACTCGAGATAAAAACTGATATTTCAAAAAATACAGTAGTTATTGGTCCATTTTCTAAAACAACATTAATTGATGGGAAAACAATTACCGTTGATAAATATGAAGTAAAATACACTTTATGGATTCCTGAAAGTATTGCTTTTAATTTAAAAAGTAAATATAACGATATAGAAATAGCTCCATTAAAAGGAAAAATAAATTTCGATTTATACGATGCCGATATCACTATGGCAAGCTTTGGTTCTGATGCTCGGTTTACAATGAAATATTCAAATGCTTCTTTAGGTAAAGGTGGCGATGCGATTTTAGACATTTACGATTCAGATATTGAAGCACTAGAAATGAACAATATTGAAATAACTTCGAAATATTCAGGAATAACAATTGGATCAATAAATACATTAGACTTTAACTCATACGACGACAATATAAAAATTGGAAAAATAAATTCGTTAAAAAGCGAAGCCAAATATTCTGAATATATAATTAATGGAGAAATGACTAACTGCATTCTAAATCTCTACGATTCAGATTTTGAAGCATCAAATATTGGCAAACTGGTTTATACTTCAAAATATTCTGAATTAAAAGCCGGTAATGTAAATCAGTTTATTGTAAATTCAATATACGACAGTGAAGTTAATTTAGGCGATGTTGGTGAATTTAGTTGTAGTGAATCAAAATACGACAACTTTGTTTTTACATCAATTAAAACATCTGTAAATATGCCAAATACGTATGATTCAGATTTGCAAATCGGCAAAGCATTGTCTTCATTAAAAAGCTTCGAAGGAGATTTCAAGTATTGTTCAATTACTTTTCCTTTAGATCCATCATTGCCATTTTCTCTTGAATTTGATGCAACTTATGGTGAAATTAAATTTTCCAGAGATCGTTTTTCAAAAAATATTACCAGTATAAAAGAAGATAGCAAATATCAGTTTAAAGGGTCAACTAGTGAAAATCCTACTTGTAAAATTAAGTTTGGAGCTTATGATACAAATATGATTTTATACTAAATTTTTAGTAAAATTCTAATTTAAGAGTTTCATAAAAACCTTGTTATTATTATATTCCTTAGGACTAATAACAAGGTTTTTTCTATTTTTATAAATAAAACTATAAGCTTTCCAATTATATTTTTATTTTGAACTAAATAATTCAGGTGTAAAAGTCAACATTATGTAAGAATAGTAATTAAATGTATTGTCAGAATTAGGAATACTTTGTATAGTTTTCATGCTTTCTGTTGATTTATAAACACATATACCAACTGTACATTCCAAAGGCAACTCTGATTTGTATTTATAATTTAAATCGAGTTCATTCCCCAATGGTTTTTTATTAATTTTTTCATCTGTATTGTTATAAGCAATCTTATGCAAACTAAAATTATGGTATGTAAGAAGAATTGAGTTTTTCGGATTCAATTTTATACCAAAACTTGCATAGAAATCAATTAATCCTGCATCAAGAGTCGATTTTAGTAAGTTGGAAAAAAGATCCATCTCACCATTAAAACCATGTCGTGTTCCATAAAGTAAATCAAATGAATGATCTTTTATGCTATCAGAATTATAATTTCCACTAATCAAATCAAAACCTGCGCCTATATTAATTTTACTAGTAGCCTGAAAGGTTGCTTTTGCGTTTAACAGGTAAGCACTCACTTCTTGGCTTTCAATGTTTGTACCTGTTTGATAAAATGCATTTACCTGGGCGTAAAATTTTTGTGATTTATATTTTAAATATGGACCAAATGTTCCTAAACCATAAACTGTATTACTTCCCTCTTCTTTCTGGTTACCCGATAAAATACCTAAAAAAGAAAGGCTAAATGCATCAAAAAGTTTACTGTTGAGGTAAATAAAATTTAAGAATTTCATTTTATCGGGTGTATATTCATTTCCAAAGGTATTGTCTTTATCATTATTCATTGATAAACCCAAGTCAATTTGAAATTTTTCTTTGTTGAATCCAAGTAAGACTCCATCGTATGTTAATCCGTTTTGATTCCAATTTCTTTTTGAAAGTAATCTTTGGTCTTCACACCCCCACTCCTGTCTTCCAATTTTTAAGAAATAGTTTGAA
>MENE01000148.1:9560-10214 GCA_001769005.1 Bacteroidetes bacterium GWA2_31_9b
AAATCGTGTTCGTTGGCTTATTAAGTATGCTGGTAAATCGGCAGAATCGGCAAGATTTTTATATCCTTTTCTGATTTCACCCCTTGGGCGAATTTGTGCATCAATAGTTAATTGAGCATAAGAATAACTACTCGTTAAAAATATAATGAGTAAAATGTACAGTTTTTTCATATTTATAAAAAAGATTTAGTTAAAAGCACCTTTCAAATATTCTTTAGTAAGTTCTTCTTTGGGGTTTTCGAAAAACTCTTTTGCCGGGCCATGTTCAATTACTTCGCCCAAGTACATAAAAATAACATAATCGGCTATTCTACGTGCCTGACGTAAAACATGGGTAACCATAACAATAGTATAACGTTGTTTTAGTTTTACAAATAATTCTTCAATTTGTTTGCTCGATAATGGATCTAATGCCGATGTAGGTTCATCGGCAAGTATAATTTCAGGATCAACAGCTAATCCACGTGCAAGACATAATCGTTGTTGTTGCCCAATAGATAATGCTGAAGCAGGTTCATTCAGTCTATCTTTAACCTCATCCCACAAACTAACTTGTGTAAGGTAGTATTCAACACGTTTTATCAGAAATTTCTTTTTACGTCGTCCGCTAATTCTTAATCCGTATGTAATATTATCGTAAATACTCATTGGCAA
>MENE01000148.1:10233-12482 GCA_001769005.1 Bacteroidetes bacterium GWA2_31_9b
GATATAAGTCGGTTAGTCTGTTCAAACTTTTTAATAAAGTAGTTTTACCACAACCCGAAGGACCTAATATAACTGTTAGTTGTCGTTCTGGAATACTTACATTAACATTTTTTAAAATATGTTTTTTACCTATTTGTAAGTTTAAATTTTCTATTTTAATTTTTGTTCCATCTTCCATGGTAATTTTATTTATTTTATTCTTTCCTTATAATACTTTCGTGATAATACTCTTGATGATAAACTGATAATTAAAATAATAACTGTAAGCACAACTGCAGAAGCATATGCCCTATTCTGAACTTCAGGTATGGGTGAGCTTAATTGGAAGAATATTGATAATGGTAATGTAGCAGTTGGTTGCGATAGTGAAGTTGGAATATAATCGGTATATCCGGTTGTGAACAAAATAGCTGCAGCATCGCCAATAGCTCTTCCAAAAGCAAGTAAAATGGCTGTAATTATTCCAGGAATACATTGTCGGCTTAATACTTTATATGATGTTTCCGATCGGGTTGATCCTAACGATAATGCAGCTTCAAGTAAACCTTTAGGTACGGTTTTAAAAATCTCGTCCATAGATCTTACCATAATTGGAATAATAAATAATGTTACAGTAATAATTCCTGCAAGTAATGATGCACGAAGTCCGAAATAAATCATAATAGTAAATCCGAATGCACCGTAAACGATTGATGGAACGCCCCATAATAAATCGAGTAAAAACCGAATAGTATTAACTAATCGTTTTTGTTTTACTCTGTGAACATTAATATATAATGCTAACGGAAGACTGAAGATAAAAGAAAGGATTGTTGCTCCAAATGATAAATAAAGAGATCCAATAATCGCATTTAAAATACCACCTTCTTTCCCAAAATAATATCCTCCTTTTGGAACCTGAGTTAACATTTGCCAGTTTAAAGAAGGAAGTCCTTTGTATAATATACTTACAATAATTAAAAGCAATGCCAATGCAATAATGCTTGTAGCCAAAAACATTAACACTCTGAAAACTCCTACTTCCGTATTTTTCCAAAATTTTCTGCTCATGGTTATACCCTTTTTTCAGAGTGAATAATTAAATACCTGGAGCCCAAATTGAATATAGTAACAACAACAAACAATATGAGAGCAGAAAACATTAAAGCAGAATCATACATAGGAATTGATAACATTTCACCATAATTATTGGCAATTAATGCAGGTAAAGGATATCCCGGCTGAAAAACTCCTGTTGGGATTTTTACCACATTTCCAACAACCATTAAAACTGCTATTGTTTCACCAAAAGCGCGTGATATACCTAATCCGAATGATGATATAATACCGGGGAAAGCTTTTCGTAAAATTACTTTTTTAATGGTTTCCCATTTTGTTGCTCCAAGTGATAATGAAGCCTCGGAATATCCCAAAGGAACAGTACGTATTATTTCAATTAAAATATTTAATACAAATGGAATAATCATTATTGAAAGCACAATTGCTCCTGTAAGAATTGTATATCCCGAATTTGGATGTCCCATAAAAGTTCCAAGCCTTGAAACAAAAGGCACGACAAGTAAAATACCCCAAACACCATAAATTACTGAAGGTATTCCGGCCAGAATATCAATTACAGGATGCATAAGTTTTAAAACCCACTTTTTAGCATAATGTGTTAAATGAATGGCCGACAATAAGCATATTGGGCCACAAATAAGCATTGATATAATTGTAACCCATAATGAGCTAACAATAAATGGCCAGAATCCAAATTCCCCTTTTAATGGATGCCAATTACTCGAAAAGAGAAGTTGCAAAAGTGAATGATCTCTGATTAGTATATTTGATTTATAGAATAACCCAAATCCAAGAATAAATGGCATAACTATAATCAGTATCAAACATATTAACATCCAAGAGGAATGAAACTGATCTTTAATTTTTCTTCCTATCCTAAAAAATTTAATAAAAAAATCTTTCATCCTCTGTTGCTAAAAACAAATTATTGTTTTTCAAGTTCATTAATTCCGTATTGTAGTTTTTCTTCTGAAATTTGTACATATCCACCTTCATTAACAAATTGTTGTCCTTCGGTTACAATCCATTTCAGAAATTCAATAACAACTTCGTTTTGGGGTTTTCCTTTTGCAATAAAATAAAGATCGCGTGCAGGTGGAGAAGGGTATTTGCCATTTTTGATGGCAGTCATAATATCATCAAGTTTGTTATAAATTTGTTCGTCTGCATCAATTAAACCATTTTCATTT
>MENE01000148.1:12539-14270 GCA_001769005.1 Bacteroidetes bacterium GWA2_31_9b
TTTTACCTAAATATTCGGCCCACATTTGAGCTGCTCCGCAAGCATCAGAACGTGTATATGTATTCATTACAAAATCATTTGTTTTTACACCAGATGACCATTTTTCCCAGGTTTTAATTTTACCATCGATATAAATATCAATAAAATCTTGTTTTTTAAACCCTTGTTTTTTAACATTCTCAATAAAAACTGAATTAGAATTTATTGTTGGTAAAACAGCATCCTGTGTAACGGCTATCCACCATACACCCTGTGCTTTTTCAGCATCGGTAATTCCACGAGAGAACATACCTAAATCTACCATTCCTGATAAAGCATCCATCATACCTTTACCAGCTCCTCCGGCTGAAACATCGATACGAACATCAGGATGAATCTTTTGAAACTCCTCTGCCCAACGGGCTGTCATAGGATATAATGCAAAAGCACCTGAGATACTTATTGTTCCTTTAATAATTTTAGTATCAGTTATCTTTTCATCATTTTGTTTCTGTTGAGTTCCATTACATGCTGAAATAGAAACAACTATACTTAAAAAAAGAACTGCAGGTAAATACGAGTAAATACGTTTCATATTAAATACAATTAAGAATTAATAAAAATCAAAATTATTGAATTATAGTTTTTGAAGAAACAGTTTAAAAACCTAAAATATAAATACTTACTTATACTTAGTATAACTATGCATTAACACTCTGAAAATAATAATTAATCAACAGATGGCACAGTAAAAAAGAATTTAGAACCAACACCTGGCGTGCTTTCTGCCCAAATTGAACCTCCCATTTTTGATACAAATTCCTGACAAAGAATTAGTCCTAATCCAGAACCTCTTTCGTTACTTGTTCCAATGGTTGTATAAAATGAATCCTTTTTGAAAATTTTTTGAGCCGTTTCATTATCAAATCCAACACCTGAATCTTCTATTTCAACTTTTAGAAGTCCATTTTTTTTATAAATGCCTATATTAATAGTTCCTCCTTTTGGAGTGTATTTTATTGCATTTGAAATTAAATTACGAATAACAAGTGTAATCATATTTTTATCGGCAAAAGCATTAAACTCAGCAATTATAGTTGAGTTCAATTTAATCTCTTTTGAATCAGCAATCCCTTTAAAAATAAGAAGATTTCTCTCTACAATAAGATTAACATTAAGTTTTTCAGGAACATAAATTACATCACCATCTTGACTACGTGCCCAGAACAACAAATTCTCAAGTAAGTCATTAATTGACTGTATCGACTTTATAAATGTATTGAATGTATTTACAAGACTCTTATTTTTGCTGATTTCCTCTTCAGATATTAAAATTTCGATTAATGAAACTAAACTTCCCACAGGGCCTCGTAAATCGTGCCCAATAATAAGAAACATTTTGTCTTTTGTATGATTCGATTTATTAAGTTCTTCTTTTTGTTTTTCAAGAATAATATTTTGTTTTTGTCGATGCCTATAAGAATAGATAAAATAAATTAACATACTGGTAATAAGAAGAAGTATAACAGTAAGAGCTATTGTGGCTGTTTGTATTCGGGTAAGTATAAGCTCATTTATTTGTTTATCTTTATTTAGCAAATCTATTTCTGCTTGTTTTTTTTCTTTTTCAAACCTATATTCAAGATTAAAAATTTTCTCTGAGAGCTGTTGATTAAAAAGTGTGTCGTTATACTTAATAATAAAATTTTTGGCTTGAGCAGCTTCTTTATATCTGCTTGTTTGAAAATATAC
>MENE01000148.1:14361-20452 GCA_001769005.1 Bacteroidetes bacterium GWA2_31_9b
TTGGTATTTTCTGAGAGCTTGTTGATATTCCTGTTTATCGAAGTAAACATCGCCCATGTATTTATAACAAACAGCCAATCCCGAAACTTGTTTTATTTCCTCACGTAAGCTAAGTGTTTTTTCAAAATTGATTAAGGCATTATCAAGATCTTTTTTTAGCATTTGAGCTCGACCCAAATTTAATAATACGTATGCTTTCATTCGCATATTATTTGTCCTTTCGGCAATATCAAGAGCCTTATACAGATTTTCCATTGCACTGTTATAATATTCCTGATAAATATGAAGGTTTCCAATATTTATATACGCATAACCTTCCTGCTCAAGAACATGGTGCTTTTTAGCAAGCTCTAATCCTTTATAATAATAATCGGTAGATTCTGAGTAATTCCCTAAAATTCGATATGCTACGCCAACATAACTATGAGCTTTTACCAGATTTTCAAAATCATTATATTTTTCTGATAATTCAATTGCTTTTAATCCAAATTCAATTGATTTTTCGGGTGAGGAGTTACGAAGGTCCCAGCTAATTTCATTTAAGATTGTTGATTTTAAAGAATCGTGTACTAATTCTAACCGATTTAATAAACTATCAGATTTTATTTGATTATATGAAAAACTATATGTTGAAATAAGAAAGTAGAAAAAAAAGAGTACTGGTTTTTTCATATAAAAGTTATTCATAAAGATGAATTAATTGTAAATGTATTAAAAAATGGTATTAATTAAACAAATCATTATCAACTTAATAATTCAATTTTTTATTTTTTAAAAATAAAATAAACGGCCAGAATTAAAAATGTAAACCCTATTAAATGGTTCAATTTTAAAGTTTCATTTTTAAAAGCAATAACTGAAAAAAATGTAAATACAACAAGGGTAATTACTTCCTGTATTACTTTAAGTTCAACCAAAGAAAATGGCCCACCATTTCCTCTAAAACCAATTCGATTAGCAGGAACCTGGAAAAAATATTCGAATAAAGCAATTCCCCAACTAAGTAAAATAACAATAATAAGTGGTAAAGTACTAAACCATTTCATTTCTTTAAATTTCAAATGTCCGTACCAGGCAAGAGTCATAAAAACATTTGATAACACCAATAATGCAATAGTATAAACTCCTTTCATCGTGATTTTATATTTGTATTATACTTCAATAATACCATTTTTTATGGCATACATTACAAGGCTGGCAGTGTTTTTCGATCCTGTTTTATCAATAATATTCGATCTGTGCTTATCAACTGTGCGTTTACTTATAAATAACTTTTCAGATATTTCCTGATTCGAAAATCCTTTGCAAATAAAATGCAATATCTCAAGCTCACGTTCTGAAAGAATTGTTTCTGTATATTTTTTCTCTAGTGAATGAATATTTTTAACTATTGACAATAACAACTCTCTTGAAAAACTATTTTCGCCTTCGGCTACTGCATCAATTGTATTTAATACCTCATCAATTTCCGAATTCTTTAATAAAAAACCTTTTACTCCGGCTTCAATCATTTTAAGATAATATTCATTTTCACCAAACATGGTAAGAGCAATTATTCTCATATCGGGGAATTTAAGTATTGCTTCCTTTGTTGTTTCAATTCCATCTTTTACAGGCATTTCAATGTCCATAAAAACAATTGCATCAGGAAATTTATCTGCCATATCAAGGAATTCCTGACCATTTGATGCCTCAGCTACAACCATAGCATTACCCGAATTATTAAGCAATAACTTTAACCCGTTTCGAAATAATGAATGATCGTCGACCAATATTATTTTATGCTTTACCATGCCTTTTAGTATAATTTATGCTAATATCTGCTTTAAAACCATATTTTAATTTGCTTTCAAACTTATATGTACCATTTACTGACTCAACCCTTGAAATCATATTTCTTAAACCACTACCACTAATATCGTTTTGCTGAATTCGTTGCACATCAAAACCTTGCCCATTATCTTCATATAGTAAATCGATTAAAGTATCATTAGAAATAAGATTAATATTTATATTTTTTGCTTTACTGTGTTGCAAACTATTATTTACCAATTCACATATTGTTCGATATAATACAACTTCAATATTAGTAGAGAATCGTTGATTAAACATATTTGATTCATATTTAATTTCAACAACCTTTGTTTCGTTAATCTTATCGGTAAAATTTTTTACAGCACTCGCTAAACCGAAATTTGTAAGTACATGCGGACTAAGATTATTTGAGATCTCCTTAATGCTTTTAATTGCTTCATTTATTATGTGATCTGTATTTTTTATTATTTCCAGATTTGATTCATCTTTTTCATTTTTCATGAGTGCTGATACCGACATTTTTACTGTAGATAACAACGGGCCTAGTCCATCATGAAGATCTTTTGCAAATCGTTTACGTTCTCTCTCTTCTGTTTCAATAATTGCATTAAGTACATTCTTTTCGGCAATTTTACGGGCATACTCAGCCCGTTTCATATAATTAAATATTTCGGGAATAATAATTACACCTGATGCAATAAAAATGGAAATTAAAACAGAAATCCAGTCGTTAAGAACCACAAGTTCTTCCAACCGCGGACGATTCATATATTGAAACAAATCGATTAAATAACGAAAAGCCATAAAAACAAAGCCTAAAGAAATTAATATCCACGAGATTTTGTACTTAGTAACTTTGGTTAAACGAAGAGCAATTACAACAGCAACTAACTGAAGAACAATTGAAATTATTAATGCTATATATCTTAACATTGCTTATTTTTAATTTGATTTTCAAAGATATTTATTTAATATGAACTATCCTGTTAAGTTAGTTATGATTTTTTTAAAGATTTATTCTTGAATTGATAAAAAAAATAATTTTTTAAATAAATATAACAAAACTCATTATTGATTATCTAACAGAGAAAGAAATAAAAATACGAGAATCATTAATAGTATAAATCAAAAATAATAACTAAAAATTATGTTAATTAATAATTTAAAAAGGCAAATTGTTTATCAAATAACCGATTTAACAAACTGAAACAATTTATTATCCCAACAAGGTTGTTCATGTTGGCAAGCTCAATTCTAATAAATAAATTTTTGCCAAATACAGAAAATCTGGATTTTGGATCGGGGTTTCTAATGGAACTATCATTGGTTATAAATATTGCATGAATAATAATTTTCAGTTATAGTTACTCCAATAAATTTACCTTAGGTAAAAAATAGGTCAGGAAAAATAAAAGTTTAACAAAATTTAACCTGAAACGTATCAGCTAAACATTTTTAGAATAACATTTTTTCTATCTTTACTTTCTTAAAAAAAGACAAATTATATGGAATTATTAAGAGCTCAAGATGTAGATAAACGATTTGTAAATCATCTTGCTTTAGACAAAGTAAATATTTCTGTTCCTGAAAATAGCATTTATGGTCTTTTAGGACCAAATGGAGCAGGTAAAACAACATTAATTAGAATAATTACACAGATTACAGCTCCCGATAGTGGAGGAATTTTTCTTAATGGGCGCCCAATGGAACCCAACGATGTTCATAACATTGGATATTTGCCCGAAGAACGTGGTTTGTACAAGAAAATGAAAGTCGGCGAACAAGCTTTATATCTAGCTCAATTAAAAGGACTTTCGAAACGTGATGCGTTAAAACGATTAAAATATTGGTTCGAAAAATTTGAAATTCAGGCTTGGTGGGACCGAAAAGTTGAAGAACTTTCGAAAGGAATGCAACAAAAGATTCAGTTTATAACAACCATAATTCACGAACCTAAATTGTTGATTTTTGACGAACCGTTTAGTGGATTCGACCCGATTAATGCAAATATGCTTAAGCAAGAAATTCTTGACATGAAAGCGAAAGGGGCAACAATCATTTTTTCTACTCACAACATGGGTTCTGTAGAGGAATTGTGCGATCATATCACTTTAATAAATAAATCGAAAAATATTTTAGAAGGACAAATTGATGATATTCGTAATCAATATAAATCAAATATTTACGAAGTATCGTTCCATGGAGAACCTGAAAAGCTTTCAAATTCATTAAACGAACATTACGAACTGACTGAACAAACAAAATTGAATGGAAAAAATGCCGTTCGAATAAAACTTCTACACGAAACAAACAAAAACGAATTATTATCGTTAATTATTCCTTCTGTTGAGATACTTTCATTTAACGAAGTTATGCCTAGCATGAACGATATCTTTATTAAAGTGGTTAACGAAAACAAAAACAAATAGAAAATACAATAATCATGAATAAGATAAAATTAATTATAGAACGTGAATATTTAACACGGGTAAAGAAAAAATCATTTATTGTAATGACCATTCTTGGTCCGATATTATTTGCAGCACTTTTTATTGCCCCTGCATGGATAGCATCCATGGAAGATACCGAAGTTAAAACCATTGCTGTAATCGATAGTTCATCAGTTTTTCTAAATAAAATTCCAGATACTGATTACATTAAATTTAAATATCTTGAAAATACATCTTTAGTAGATGTTAGAAAAGGTTTTTCAGAATCGGAATATTATGCAGTATTGCAAATTTTACCAAGCATTACTTATGAACCAACTGCAGTTCATCTTTTCTCGACCAAACAACCTAGTTTTGCTGTAAAGAATTACATTTCCAGTTCCATGGAAAAGGAACTTAAGAATCAAAAATTGAGAGCTGCCGGTATAAATGAGAATGTACTCAGTTCAATAAAATCGGATGTATCAATACGAACAATTCAATGGACAGAAGATGGAAAAGATAAAGAAGGATCAACAGAAATTGCAATGGCAGTTGGTTATGCCGGAGGATTTCTAATCTATTTTTTTATTTTTATGTTTGGAGCACAGGTAATGCGTGGAGTTATTGAAGAGAAAACAAGCAGGATTATCGAAATAATTGTGTCGTCGGTTCGTCCATTTCAATTAATGATGGGTAAAATCATTGGTGTTGCAATGGTTGGATTAACACAATTTATTTTATGGATTGTTCTCACCTTTGCAATTGTAGCTGGTGTTAAAACAGTAATGTTTCCAGAAATGGGAACAAAAAATGCTCAGGAAGTTGTAGCACAGGATATGTTTTCAGGAGAAAATATCCCTGAAGCTCAACAAGTAATCCAGCAACAACAAAATATGCAGGAGTTTGAAGGTATTTTCAATTCTCTAAAAACAATTAATTATGGCGTTTTAATAGGTTCGTTTATATTTTTCTTTTTGGGAGGATATTTACTTTACGGTTCTCTATTTGCTGCAATAGGTTCTGCCGTTGATAATGAAACGGATACTCAACAATTTATGTTTCCAATAACCATTCCTCTCA
Organism: Bacteroidetes bacterium GWA2_31_9b; assembly: GCA_001769005.1. Taxonomy (GTDB): domain Bacteria; phylum Bacteroidota; class Bacteroidia; order Bacteroidales; family UBA12077; genus UBA12077. The sequence continues at coordinate 19,689 of MENE01000148.1, forward strand.
TTTTAGCAATTTTTGTAATGATGAATGCCATTCAAACCCCCGATAGTCCGGTTGCATTCTGGTTTTCAATAATACCATTTACATCACCCATTGTTATGATGGTTCGTATTCCATTCGGAGTTCCTTATTGGCAATTGGCTTTATCAATGAGTTTACTTGTACTTACATTTATTGCAACAACATGGATGGCAGGTAAAATTTACAGAACCGGAATTTTAATGTATGGTAAAAAAATAAATTATAAAGAACTGTGGAAATGGTTACGCTATAAATATTAAAATTATAAAATACTTTACTTTTTCAAAACTATCTGTTTACTTAGCAGATAGTTTTTTATTTATATAAAATGATGAGAGTAGCTATTATTGATCTTGGAACAAATACATTTAATTTGCTTATTGCTGATATTACTGAAGATAAAAAATACAATATTGTTTTCACAGATAAAGCAGGTGTTAAACTTGGAAAAGGAGGAATAAATAACCAAATTATTACACCTGATGCTTTTCAAAGGGCACTAGATGGTATTTCAAAACATTTAGTTAATATTCAATTATATAAAGCTGAAAAAATAGTTGCAACAGCCACGTCGGGTATTCGAAGCACAAAAAATGGTCATGAATTGGTTGCAGAAATTGAAAAGCAATTTGGAATACAAGTAAATGTTATATCTGGTGACGATGAAGCAGAATTAATATATCGAGGAGTTAAACAGGTTGTTCCATTTGATCATGAGAACGCACTTATACTTGATATTGGTGGTG
>MENE01000148.1:20513-30445 GCA_001769005.1 Bacteroidetes bacterium GWA2_31_9b
GGGAATAGCTCGTTTGCTCGATCGTTTTAATCCATCCGACCCAATAACTGCTGATGAAATTCTAAGAATCGAACATTATATCGATACAGAGCTCTCTCCTTTATATGATGCATTTAATAAGTATAAACCAGTAAGATTAATTGGTTCATCAGGAACATTCGATACAATTCGTTCATTGATTATAGAACGAAAAGGAATGAAACGAGGAGACAATACGGACAAAAATTCATATCGTATTGACCTGATTGATTACCAGAATCTACATACCGATTTATTAAAATCAACATATAATGAAAGGCTGGAAATGAAAGGATTAGAATTTGTTCGTTTAGAAATGATTGTTGTAGCGAGTATTTTTGTTAATTTTATAATCAATAAATTCAATTTAAAATCGATTACTCAATCACACTTTGCATTAAAAGAAGGTATGCTTGATAAAATCATAAACGGATAAGTTATTATATATGGCCAAAATATTAGTTATCGACGACGAAAAAAGCATTCGCGAAACATTAAAAGAAATTCTTGAATATGAGAAGCACGAAGTTGAATTAGCAAGTGATGGAGAACAAGGGTTGGAGTTATTCAAAAGTGACAAGTACGATGTGGTGTTGCTTGATATAAAAATGCCCAAAAAAGATGGACTAGAAGTTCTTGATGATTTACTTGCTGAAACAACAGATATTCCAATAATTATGATTTCGGGTCATGGAAATATTGATACCGCTGTAGATTCAATAAAAAAAGGGGCTTACGATTTTATTGAAAAACCACTTGATCTGAATCGTTTGCTTGTGACTATCCGTAATGCAATGGATAAAAATTCCTTGATTAAGGAAACAAAAACATTAAAAAAACAAGTAAATAAAACCTATGAAATTATTGGAGAGTCAGCACCGATACAAAAAGTAAGAACTATGATCGAGAAGGTTGCTCCAACCGATGCTAGAGTTCTTATTACCGGCGATAACGGCTCAGGAAAAGAATTGGTTGCACGCTGGCTGCACGAAAAAAGTGAAAGGTCATCGAATCCTTTTGTTGAAGTAAATTGTGCTGCCATTCCATCAGAGCTTATTGAAAGTGAGCTTTTTGGTCACGAAAAAGGAGCATTTACTTCTGCTCATAAACAACGAAAAGGAAAATTTGAACAAGCTCATACAGGAACCATTTTTCTTGATGAAATTGGCGATATGAGTTTAAATGCACAGGCTAAAGTATTAAAAGCACTCGAAGAAAAAAAGGTTTCGCGTGTTGGAAGCGACAAAGATATTCATGTTGATGTTCGTATTATTGCTGCTACAAATAAAAATCTGAAAGAAGAAATTCAAAAAAATAATTTCCGCGAAGACTTGTATCATCGGTTAAGTGTTATTCTTATTCATGTACCATCGTTGAACGATCGTAAAGATGATATTCCATTACTTGCTGAGCATTTTAACGAATTAATTTGTGCAGATTATGGCGTAATAAAAAAACTGATTACGCCTGAAGCTATAAAAGAGTTGCAGAAAATTAACTGGACTGGTAATATTCGCGAATTCAGGAATGTACTTGAACGACTTATTATTCTTTGCGATAAAGAAATTACAGGTGACGATGTAATTGCATATGCACAACCGATTTCTAAATAATTATACAATTAGCATTTAACAGCAATACTATTTTTTGCTAATAGCTAAAAGCTAACGACTAACAGCTAAAAAAATGTCAAGAATAGAAAAGGATTTTTTAGGAGAAAAACAAATTTTCAAACAATCGCTTTACGGTATTCACTCTGTCAGAGCTCGTGAAAATTTTCCTGATAATACTCCATTTCATGCCGAATGGTATATGGCAATAGGTCAAATAAAATTAGCCTATTATCTTACATACAATAGTTTCAAAAATTCACTTAGTAAAAAAAGTGAAAATAACCTGGTTCAGTTTTTTGATGATTCAATAATTGAAGCATTAATAGAATCAGCCGAAGAAGTTGCCGAAGGTAAATATTTTCAGCATTTTATTGTTCCTGCAATACAAGGTGGTGCAGGCTCAAGTATAAACATGAATGTAAACGAAATAATTACCAATGTAGCATTAACTAAACTCGATCTCGATCCTGGTGATTATGATACAATTGATCCTCTTGAATACGCAAACATTTTTCAATCAACAAACGACATAATACCATCATCTTTAAAGATGGCTTCAATAAAACTTCTGGTGGAACTCGAGGATAAAATCAATGGGCTGAAACTTGATATTGAAAAACTTGAAAAACAGAGCAGGAATAAGCTTCGTATTGCATATACACAAATGGAGCAAACTGCACCTTCATCGTATGCTATACTTTTCGATTCATACAAAGAAGCTTTATCAAGAGATAAGTTACGTGTTTCGAAATGCATTGAACGAATAAATACATTAAATCTTGGTGGAGGTGAAATTGGAACCGGAATGGCAGTTCCTCAGTTCTTTATTATGGAAGTTATACCAACACTTCAAAAACTCACTAACCTACCTGTTAAAAAAGACGAAAACATGACCGACTCAACTAATAACTTAGATTCGTTGGTTGAATTACATTCCATTTTAAAAACTCATGCTGTAGATCTTGAAAAAATGGTTTCTGATATCCGTTTATTATCATCGGATCTTATTGGTTCAAAAGAAATAAGGATTCCTCAGAAACAAACCGGAAGTATTATAATGCCCGAAAAAGGAAATCCTGTTATTCCAGAATTTGTTATAAGTGTAGCTCATAAAGTATACGCAAACGACATGCTAGTTAGTTCGTTAAGTGCGCAAGGATGTTTGGATATGAATCCATATTTACCAGTTATTGGTAATGCTATTCTCGATAGTATTAAGTTGTTAATAGCAGCAAACAAGACTCTTAAGGAAAATATGTTTGAAGGGCTCACAATAAATAATGATTTAGCAGAAGATCGCTTGTATCATAGTTCTGCTGTTGCAACTGCCTTAACTCCATTTATTGGAAATACAAAAGCATCAAAGCTTGCAAAAGAAATACAAAAAAGCGGCAAAGATATTTTCAGGGTAAATAGCAAACTAAAATTAATTGACCCCGATAAATTGGAAAAAATACTTTCGACACAAAATATTTTAAAACAGGGATTTACCTTAAATGATTTAAAAGATTTTGGAGAATGAAATTTAGATTAACCCGCAAGAATTATCCTTTAATCATTATTTCAATTTTAGGAATTGTTCTTATTGCTTATACAACATCACGCGCATTTTTACTTTCATTAACACATGACGAAAGTTTTACTTACTTGTGGTATGTTCACGAATCATTTATGCAGATTATTTCAATGCATATTCCTAAAGCAAACAATCACATTCTTAACTCTATAGCCATAAAGTTTTTAACCTGGATTTTCCCTGCCAATGAATTTGTTGTACGATTGCCAAATTTAATAGCACACATCGCATATATTGTATTTTCTATTTTGATTTTAAAAAAATACAGAAACCCAGTTCTTATTATTGGTGGATTTATACTTTTAAACTTTAATCCTTATATGCTTGAATTCTTTTCATTAGCAAGAGGATATGGAATCTCTCTGGCGCTATTAACAGGCTCTGTTTACTTTTTTCTACAATTTATTGAAAAAGAAAAACAACAATTTATTTACTTTCCATTCATCTTGGGAGCTTTATCTGCAATTTCAAATCTGATATATATCCATTTTTATCTTGCTTTACTAATTACTTACAACATCATTAAAATCAATAATATACTATCCTTTAGATGTTTTAAAGAAAGATTATCTTCTTTTTTCAGGATTAACATTCCTTCCATTATAGTTACAACAACTCTTGCCCTAATTGTCTTTGAGCCTATTCGTAAGCTCAGTAAGTATAATGAACTATACGGACATGGAAATATAAGTTTTTATCAAGACACAATAATTACATTTATTAATAGTTCAAAATATACCCAAGATTATGGCTCTTTTACTGCGGAAAAAATATCATACCTGCTTTTAGGTTTGATTATGATATTAATAATTACTGCATTATTCGATTTATTTAAAAAGAAATTTTTAATTAGAGATTCCAAATTATCTATATTTCTATGCTTATTATTATTACCTGTTTTGAGCATCATTATGCAACATCAAATACTTGGCAGTGAATATCCAAGTATTCGTTTAACTTTATTCTTTGTTCCTTTATTGGGATTTTCGATTATTGCATTTTACATACACTATAAAAATCGGGTTATTAAGTACTTTTCGCTTTTTATAATCTCACTATTAGCTTTTTTACTTGCATTTCATACACTAAATTCTATGCAATTTAAATATGCCAGTGAATGGAAATACGATGCAGATACAAAAGAGATGACCAACATTTTGAAAAACGAAGTATTAAAAAATTGTCCCGGGAAGCAAGTAAAACTTGGCATAAACTGGATTTTTGAACCAACCATAAATTTTTATCGAATTACTAAAGATTACGACTGGCTTCAACAAGTTACACGCGATGGACTTACAGGGGATTATGATTATTACTATATTTTAAAAGAGAACCTTCCCGAAATAAAAAATGTTGAAATACTTAAGGAATTTAAAACAAGCAATACTTTGCTTTTAAAGAAAGTTGAAAAATAAATTTTTATTTATTTTTCTCAGGCTCACCTTTTAATGCACTTTCGTAATCAGGAAGTTGGATTAATTCCTGATAGTTTTTTGGAAATTTAAATTTTCCAAAGACAGCCCAATAAGCTTCTTTTGTCATAGAATCCCAATGAATTATTGTTCTACGATATTGTAGTGTTTGGAATAAATTAAGACTTATAAGCAGAAAGATTATTAATCCGGAAGTAATTTTTATTATCCTTTGCTTATCAAAAAGGAAATTCAAAAATACTGATAACGGAATAGACAAAAATACATAAGACTCTATTAACGGGCGAGCTCCAAATCCTCCACCATACCACCAGCTCCACCAGCTAAATATAATATACACATTGATTAACAAAAATAGAGTTATTGCAACTGAAAATTCTTTCATTTTTTTAAATAACAAAGGAATCCCCGCTATGGCAATAATCATAATAGGAGTATAAATAAGCCAACCTTTTCGATAACTAAATAAGCCATCAAGTATATGAGATTTTGTGAAATAAAATCTTTCAACCCCATACGAATAATAAAACCATTTTCCGGTAATTGCTTTCCAGTAAATGAGCTGTGGTGAAAAAACTAGTAAAACTAAAAAAGCTATTAATAACAGATGTAACCAGTACTTGCGTAATAAATTAAATTTCTGTTTTAGAGTCTCAAAAGAATATACTCCATAAATTATCGGAATTAAGAAAACAAGTAAATTTGATGGTCGAACCAATATAATTAACCCACCCAGAATGCCTAAAGTAAAACTAGTTATAACAGATTGCTTATTATGCCATTGAATTGTAAAATAAAAAAATGCGCTAAACAGAAAAAAACTAAACGAATGAGACATTTCTCCTTCATTGGTAACATAGAAAAAGAAGTTTGTACCAAATGCAATTATTAAAATACTTAGTGCTGTAATTTTATCGCTGAAAAATTGAAGCTGGATTTTCGATAAAATAATCAATCCCAGCAAACCATAGAATAAACCTGCAAAACAAATAAACATAGAATATATTTGGGAATACCCATTTGCATTAGAATCTGTAATTTGAGCAATCGCATGAGCAATAAAAAAGAAAGGTGAATACAAAACGGAAAGACCCATAGTCATTTTTTGTATCCTCGCTCCTTCCGGTGTATTCTGATACCAAATGCGACCTTCAAAATCTTTTGGCAAACTATCTTTAAATTGAAAAGTTAAATCTTTATAAATAAAAGCTGCAGGCAAATAGGAATAGTAAGAAACAGCATCGTTATTAATTACCAGATTTCTTTTCCATTTTGATATATTAAATACTGTCCATGTGTAAACAATTACAGTAAACAATAAAACCAAAAAAGTATATTTATTATTCTTGAACATATTAAATATATTTACTTTGCTCTAAATAAAACTGGTTCGTTGAAAAATATATACTTCATAATCGTATCCGTTTAAAACTTTAAATGACTCATCCGGCTTAAATGATTTTAATATTTCGAAACGAGGATTCTGAAGTAAAGAATCCAGTGGCAATTGTCCTTCGTTAGGCCCAAACTGTGCATCCCACTGCAGAATACTCCCTTCGGGCATATTTAATCCAGGATTTGAAATATCCGGGATTTTTTCGAAACACCTGTTTTGATCAAAAGGATTTACTCCTAGCTGATGAATAAAGAATAAATCGTAATAGTAAATCTTTTTCTCTGTAAGATTGTTATCTTTAACCCAATCGGCTGCTTGATCAATCAATTCCTCCCTGCCATCTAACTTTACAGGAACTTTGTAAATCTGAAAAGGAAGCTTTATAACGAATACAATCACAACAATTTTAACTACCAGCTGCAAAATCTGTTTAAACTTGAATAAATCAAAAATAAGATTAAATCCTCGCAAGCTAAGAATAGCAGCTACAGGCATTACTGCAGCCATTACTCTAATTAATCCTAGTGAACCGCCAACACCCTTCCACCATGCGATAGAATGTGCTGTAAGATAAATAAAGTAGCTTCCCAGAATAATAAGACTTTCTAAGGTAATTTGTTTTCGCTTTTTTTGATATCTTATAAAATCAATAATCCATGAAATAATTCCAATAAATGCCAAAGTTGCTAATGGTATTCCATTTATCAATTTAGTACTATTTATAAAGTGTGTTAATTTACCTGTACCATAAATCTCTTTTGCTCCTGAATATGGATTTTGAGTAATAAACCACAAAAAATCATCTAAAATAAAAAAACCAAGTAAACTAAAAATTAAAAACCCACTTAAAAGAAAAGGTATTGCCCTATATTTCTTTTCAAGAATAAAACCTGCTAAAAACAATGGCAAAATAACAATCCCTTCAGTTCTGGAGAGTATGATAAATGAAATAACTATGGATGAAGCTATAAATCGTTTATCAAAAAATAAATAAATTGAAAATACGAGTATCAGACTAAACAGAATTTCAGTTAATCCCGATAACATCAAAATAAAATAAACAGGAGTAAAACATGTAAATAGGATTACAAGCCAGGTATTAGTATATTCAAGTTTTCTGACTGTTAAATAAGCAAAAAATGCAGTTAGTAATCCGGCAATTACATTAAAAAACTGGATTCCTTTAAACCCAAATTGTGCAAACGGGGAACTTAAAATTGTAAATAGAGGTTTACCCCAATGATCCAGAAAAAAATGTGGATACCTGAAAGCATATCTGGCAAGTCTATAATGTGCATAATTATCAGCTCCTCCTTCTGCGGCTTCACTATATAGAACGAGTAAAGCAAAAAGTATAAATAAGGAAGTAAAAATAAAAAACAATGCTTTTACTCTTAACGATATTTTCATAATTTACTATTTTGATGCAAATAAATTATACTTAACAATACAGTAAATAGCTTTAAATCCATCTTTCCAATTTATTTTTTTACCTTCATCGTATGTGCGTCCGAAATATGAAATACCGACTTCGTAAATTCTAACACCCGGTATTTTGGAGATTTTTGCTGTTATTTCAGGCTCAAATCCAAAGCGTTTTTCTTTCAGCTTTATTTTTTGGATAATATCTGTTCGGATTAATTTATAACATGTTTCCATATCGGTAAGGTTCAGATTGGTAAACATATTCGATAGGGAAGTTAAAAATTTATTACCTATTGTATGCCAGAAAAAAAGTATTCTATGTGGATTTGACCCAATAAATCGGGAACCATAAACTACATCAGCATTGGCTTTAAAAACAGGTTGAAGCAAATCGGTATATTCATTTGGATCGTATTCTAAATCGGCATCCTGAATTATAAGGTATTCGCCAGTTGCATTTAAAATTCCTTTATGAATAGCTGCGCCTTTACCTTGATTTTTATCCTGATTAATTAACCGAATATTAGATTCTGAATGTGCTGCAATGTACTTCTCTATAATTTCTTTTGTCTGATCTTTTGAGCAATCATTTACAATAATAATTTCTTTGTTAATAGTACCAAGATCAACATCAATTACCTTATCAAGTATCTTGTATATTGTTTTTTCTTCGTTATATGCAGGAATTATAATTGATAATTTCTTTACCATATTTAATCTTTGATTTTTTTAAATTATTGAAAGCTAAAAATATTACTTATTTTTTAAACTGAATGTAAATGTAAATTTAAAAACAGAATTTAAAAAAAATAGTATTTAAAGAGTAACTCTATTATTTAATTGATAATATGATTTTATCTGTAAAACAATTATAAAGACTAATCTTTTTTCTCGTCAATACTTTAAGTATTTTCCTCTTTACTTCTTGCTTAAAATTTTGTAAATTAAGCATTTGTTTCATATTCTGTTTTTAAAAATTACTTATATGACAGCAATCATCAAGTCAAAAGGAAAAATTGCAATATTAACAGGGGGTGGTGATGTTCCGGGGCTCAACCCGGCTATTAGGGCTGTAACAATAAGAGCCTTGCGCGAAGGATATGAAGTAATTGGTATACGTAGAGGATGGGCTGGTTTAGTAAATCTTATAAGAGATAAAAAAGCAGATAACTCAGAATGGTACCAAGTGCTTACCGAAATTATTGTGAATAAATCTGCCCGGTCGGGAGGTACTTTTTTACACTCATCAAGAACAAATCCTGAAAAAGTTTCTAAATGCGATGTTCCAGAACATTTAAAAAATATATACACTAAAGAAAAGAACGATCTAACTTCCGAAGTTTTAAAAAATATTGAGTTTTTAAGTATTGATTATCTTATTCCGATTGGAGGCGATGATACATTAAGTTACGCTGTTCGTTTATATAGAGAGAATATTAAAATTGTAGGTATTCCTAAAACTATGGATAACGATGTTCCTGGAACAGATTATTGTATAGGATTTAGTACTTGTATTACCCGAACAATTCAAATGACAAACAATTTACGTACGTCCGCTGGATCTCACGAACGTTTTTTAGTAATCGAAGTTTTTGGAAGATATGCTGGTTTTACTGCAATGTTACCTACTATGGCAGGAGCTGCAAACAGATGCGTTATACCAGAATATCAGTTCGATATTGAAAAACTTACTGAACTTTTAGTAGAAGACCGATTTAATAACCCAAGTAAATATTCCGTAGTATTAGTTTCTGAAGGAGCTATGTTTAAAGGAGGAGAAATGGTATATGAAAGACAGGAGAAAGACGCTTTCGGTCATGCAAAACTTGGGGGAATAGGCGATTTAGTATCATATAAACTAAAAGAATTATCACCAAAATACAACAATGGAAAACCTATTGGAATAATAAATCAAAAGTTAGGTTATCTGGTACGTGGTGGCGACCCCGATGCTGTTGACTCCATTGTTCCAATGGCTTACGGAAACCTGGCACTCGATTTAATTCTTAAAGGAATACACGGACGGCTTGTTGTTCTCAGCAACGGCAGATACGACAACATTCCGATTGAAGTAGTTATAAATTCGAAAAAGCTTGTAAACGTTAATAAACACTATAATATTGAAAGATTAAGGCCATTTTATAAAAGCTTTGAATTGCAACCATTGTTTATTATGACTAGCGAATAAACTTATATTTACATTAATTCTCTCAATACTTGATACTTGATACAATTATTTTCTTTTATTAATTTTTATATCCTTAATATTTAACTGAATTGTAGCTTTTTCCCGGAATGTATTTTCATCAATTGAATAACAGATATCGAAAGAATTACCCTTTCGAATGTAATCGAAAAAACCTGATTGCTGAAAAGCAATTGCCGGATAAGACTTAAATGGCTCATCTTCGTGAATAATTCCTAACTTCAAGTGCTCTTTGCTTGGTCCAACTACTCTTGCCTCACCGTTG
>MENE01000148.1:30479-33539 GCA_001769005.1 Bacteroidetes bacterium GWA2_31_9b
AAACTGAGGTACATTTTCAATTTTCATTGTTAACCCGGCTGCATACATATGTCCACCAAAATTTTCAAGTAAATCACTACACTGTTCAATTGCCTGATAAATATCGTATCCATAAACAGAACGTGCTGATCCTGTTGCCAGTCCGTTCGATGCAGTTAAAACTACTGTAGGTCGATAATATGTTTCTATTAATCGTGAAGCAACAATTCCAACAACCCCTTTGTGCCATTTTGAATTATAAAGTACCGTAGATCTTTTTCCTTCAAGTTTTTGTTCAATAGCCAGCATTCTAAGTGCATCCTGAGTAATTGTTCTATCGATATTTTTTCGGGCATCATTAAAAAAATCGACACTACTTGCTCCAGTTTTTGCTTTTGCAGCATTCACAGCAATTAATAGTTCAACTGCCTGATGAGCAGACTCCATTCTTCCTGCTGCATTTATTCTTGGACCTAACTTAAAAACGATATCTTCTACAGCAATCATTTTATCGGATAAACCACTAATCTGAATTATTGATTTTAATCCTTCGCGAGGACTTTTATTTAACTGTTTTAAACCGAAATGAGCCAAAACGCGATTCTCATCAACGATAGAAACTATATCTGAAGCAATACTGACAACTACCAAATCGAGAAACTCTATTAACTCATCAAAAGGAATTTTATTCATTTTTGCATAAGCCTGAATTAACTTAAAGCCTACACCACACCCTGATAGTTCTTTAAACGGATAATTGCAATCGGCTCTTTTAGGATCAAGAACTGCAACTGCTTTAGGAAGTTCCGTTCCGGGATAATGATGATCGCAAATAATAAAATCTATTCCATTCTGATTTGCAAAATCAATTTTTTCATTGGCTTTAATTCCACAATCAAGTGCAATAATTAGTGAAAATCTTTTTTCAATAGCTAAATTAATACCCTGAACAGATATTCCATATCCTTCGCTATATCTGTCGGGAACATAAAAATCAATATTTGAATAAAATTTACTGAGAAAAGAATACATTAAAGCCACCGATGTTGTTCCGTCAACATCATAGTCACCATAAATAAGAATATTTTCGCTGTTTTTGATAGCCTTCTCGATGCGTTCCACAGCGAGATTCATATCTTTCATTAAAAAGGGATCGTATAGATCGCTTAACTCAGGGCGAAAAAATTTCCTGGCATCTTCAAATGTTTTAACACCCCTTTGAGTCAAAAGAGTTGCTAAAATAGGTTCGATATTTAGTTCTTGTGCCAGTTTTTCTACATCATCTTTTCTCCCCTGTTGTTTGAGAACCCATCTTTTTTCCATATATAATGTTCATATTTTTTCATCTTTTAGAATTTCATCCCGAATACTTTTTGCATATTCTTTTTAAGAATTTCTTTCACTTGATTCATGTCCTGCTTATGTCCAAGTTCTTTTTCCATTGATGTAACTCCCTTGTCAACAAATCCGCAAGGATTAATAAAACTAAAGTATTCAAGATTTGTGTTTACATTAAATGCAAATCCATGCATAGTAATAAATCTGCTTGCTTTAACTCCTATAGCACAAATTTTTCTTGTTTTTCCGGGAACGGCTGTATCTAACCATACTCCGGTTGCACCTACCAATCGTTCCGACTTTATTCCAAATTCTTCTAAAGTAAAAATAATTGATTGCTCCAAGTTAGCAATATATTGTTTCACCTGCAAATTAAATTGTTCTAGATCAATTATCGGATATCCTACAATCTGGCCTGGACCGTGATATGTAATATCGCCTCCCCGATTTATTTTATAATAAGTTGCATTAATCTTTTTTAAAAACTCATCGGCAATTAATAAATTGTTTTGTTCTCCACTTTTTCCTAAGGTATAAACATGTGGATGTTCACAGAAAATCACCTTCCCTTCAATAACAATTTGTTTATCTTCGGGTAAATCTCTGCTTTCTGATTTAATTTTTAAATACTGAGCAAAAATCTCTTCCTGGTAATCCCAGGCTTTTTTATAATCAATTAAACCTAAATCTTCGAATTTAACTTTTACACTCATTCTTTTTTTTCTTTGTTCGATTCAACATGATATTCGGCATGATAAGAAGACCTTACCAAAGGGCTACTTTCTACAAAGCGAAATCCTTTTTTTAAACCGATTATTCGATATTCTTCAAATTTTTCGGGAGTAATATATTCCATTACCTGAATGTGTTCGAGTGTTGGAGCAAGATACTGACCTAAAGTAAAAACCTTACAACCGACTTCAATTAAATCATCCATGGTTTGTAGGATTTCTTCTTCGGTTTCACCTAATCCAAGCATTATCCCTGATTTTGCAACAACTCCCGATTCAGCAATATGTTTGATAACTTCTAAACTACGACGATATTTTGCCCGTGTTCTTATTTGTGATGTAAGCCGTTCAACAGTTTCTAGATTGTGCGAAATTACTTCTGGTTTTGCATCACAAACTTTACTAATTAAATCTTTTACTCCATCAAAATCTGGAATTAAAGCTTCTATAGTTGTTTCAGGATTTACATTTTTCATGGTTCGAATAGTTTCTGCCCAGAAAGCAGAACCACCATCATCCAGATCGTCACGATCAACCGATGTTAATACACAATGTTTAATATTCATCAACCGAACAGATTCTGCTACACGTTTAGGTTCTTCCAAATCGGGAGGTAATGGCTTACCGGTTTTAACACCACAGAATTTACAAGAGCGGGTACAAATATCACCCAGAATCATAAATGTTGCAGTACCTCGATTCCAGCAATCGCCAATATTAGGACAATTTCCACTAGTGCATATGGTATGGAGTTTATGTTGAGCTACAATATTTTTAACTTTTGAATACGATTCACCTTTAGGCATTTGCATTTTCATCCAACGAGGTAATCGTCGTGTATTTTGTTTTTTGGAGTCCATTATTAATCTTTAATATCACTACAAATTTATAATTATTCTAAATAAAACAGGCAAAAATTAAAAACTATATTCCCCTTTATAATTTCACCTTTGAGTTTTAAACTCTACTGATGTAGATTTTAACGATTTAATTCTATCTTTGTACAGTTTTG
>MENE01000149.1:0-2674 GCA_001769005.1 Bacteroidetes bacterium GWA2_31_9b
ATAATTCCTGATTTCCAGAATCCGGCAGGTATTACTATGCCAGAATCACGCAGACATGAGATTATAGCTATTGCAAAAAAATATGATATACTTATTGTTGAAGATAGCCCATATCGTGAAATTCGTTTTAATGGACATGCTCAACCTACAATTTTCGAACTTGATAATTCAGGACAAGTTATTTTGTTAGGTACATTTTCTAAAACTTTTGTTCCCGGATTCAGAATTGGATGGGTTATAGCTGATGAACGCATTGTTGATAAATTTGTAACAGCAAAACAATCGACAGACTTGTGTACCCCAATTTTAAACCAAATGATTGCTAGTAAATACATTCAAAAAGGTTATTTCGATGAAAATTTGAATAAAACCATTGTTATGTATAAAGAAAAACGCAATGTAATGTTAAAAGCTTTCCACGATTTTATGCCCGAAGGAGTAACCTGGACTGAGCCAGAAGGTGGTTTATTTCTGTTTTTAAAACTACCCGAACATATGGATGCTGAAAAACTATTTAACAAAGCACTCGAAAATAATGTTGCTTTCGTTTTAGGTAGTGTTTTCCATTGCGATGGAAGCGGGAAAAATACAATGCGTTTAAACTTCTCGTATATGTCAATTGAAAAAACGATTGAAGGAGTTAAGCGACTCGCTAAAGCTATAAAAGAAGAAATGGAAATAGAACAAAAACAAAAATAAAAATCGAAAGGGCTGCAAAAACAGCCCTTTTAAATTTGTTTTACTCTCCTCTTACATACCTATTTCTCTAGCAATTTCTGAGTATGTTTTAGCAATTCTTTTCCACCAAAAAAGCCATGTCCGGGAATAACAATTTGGGCATTTGGAAAATGAGCAATTACTTTTTGTATGGTTTTGGGATACTCGTTCAAATCACCATCTACCGTATTTCCTAAACTTTTAGAATAGACATCTTTAGCCATACATCCTGCAAACAGGATTCTCTCTGACGGAATCCAAACCACAATATTATCGGTAGAATGAGCTGCTCCAAAATAATAGCATTTTATTTCATTGTTATCCAGATATAATGTAAGTGAATCTGCAAAACCAACATCAGGTACAGGCAGTTTCTCTACAGTTGCTTTATCAATAGTCATTTGATTTGCCCATGATTTTATTCCTTTACTTTGCAAATATGTTAGTCCGCCCATGCAATCGTTGTGCCAGTGATTAGGAACAAATCCTACAACCGAAACTTGTAACGAATCTTCCAACCATGATACTAATTTCCGAGTAACTGAATCACTCATGGGTGTATCGAACAAAAAAGCTTTTTTGTTTTGAATATACACCAAGCCATTTGAAGAAAATTTACCATACTCGGGTGAATCGAAATACGAAACATGAATATATGTATTTTCGGTAAGTTTTATGAATTCCAGATCGGTAGAAACTATTATTTTTTCAAATGAAGGTTGAGAAAAAACTACTAAACTAATTGCACTGAATAATAAAATTAAAAAGATTTTTTTTTGTTTCATACAGAGTATCAATAAAATATTAAAGCACTTAATAAAAATTAAACTTTACTAAGTTATTCTACTCTTGCTATAATTCCTATATTCGGTATTAAAGTTTTTCATGCTTTATTTCCTTTGTTTATATTCAAATTATCTGCCTTAAAAAATAAGGTTGTATAATTCAAAATACTTAGAAAATAAATTTAATACCAATGCCAGGATCCATCGAAACCCAAACACCACCATTTGACACAACCTCAAGGAATGGCTTATAATCAAAACTAACAGCTATTGGTATTTTTGGGATTTTATATTCCATTCCAATAACTCCATCAATACCAATTCCAAACGTATAATAATCGACATAATCAGGATAAGTAGTATGCCAATTTGGTTCGTTGTTTCGATTAAACTTTTCGCCATAATGCGAAATATGAGCTCCTCCACCATAAATCCAGTTCAATCCATTTACATCAAAGGCATTATTTCTCTTTTTATAAAGTGCTGTTACTGAAACGCCATGATTCCAAAATCCAGCTATTCCTTCTAGTTCATATCCCGAAGATGTAATCATTCTGAATGTTAATCCAGAAGTTCCTCCGGTTCGTAGGCCTATTGCATAATTTTCCTGTGATCGTGCATCAATAAAGATGAAGATCAGCATACTTAATATTAATAGTAACTTTTTCATAATCCATGTTTTTTTTGATTATTCTGTTAAATACATATTGTGAGCCGGTTCAAGCTTAAGTCTAAATCCTGATTTGCAAAATTCACTCTCTTCAATTTTAATCTTTTCGATTTCCCAACTAAACCTTCTATCGTGAATTTCTTCCAAAGTTTTGATTTCAGATTTAAATGCCAAATCCCATCTTTTTCCACATATTTTTTTCCCTGGTTTTATACAATATTCTTTATAACCACTTCGGGAATGAGTAAAACCATTCCAAAAATAAAACAGTTCAAAACTCACTAGTTTTCTTTCAAATCCTTTATTTGTTATTTTAAGGTATAATACATAAGGACTATCCTTTTTCAACAAATTTTTTTTTCTCCATTTGTACTCAAATTTTACATCATCTTGTGAAGTAAAATCAACATATTCCTGCCCATATATAAAAATTGGCATAAATAATATTATCATGATTGTAATTAAATTTTTCATAGCTTTAATGTTTTAATGTGAAATTAAT
>MENE01000149.1:2712-4652 GCA_001769005.1 Bacteroidetes bacterium GWA2_31_9b
TTCCATATCAGCAATATATATTTCAAAATCATTAATTATTTGCGGGTTAACTGCAATCAAAGCTACTTTTATTGAATCATTCCATCTCATTGCCTTTTTCTGTAATAATGAAAACTCTTTTATATTTTGAAGAGTAATTTCTATTTTTTTAACTTTTAAAAAGTCGAAAATCTGGAAACTCATATAATCAAACTTTGGACTTGAAATTATAAATGCATAAGCTTCTAACAGAATCTCGAAATTAAGATTTTCCTTTACTTCTATCAGAATATTGTTTCCAACCCATTTATGAACAACTTCCATAGTTTTTTTCTTTTATAGATAAAAAGGGATGACTAGTTTTCCACACCCCTTTTTATCGTTTATTAACTTAACCTTGGTGGACATTTAAGCTTAAGAACCTTTAAATATTATCAACTTTTAATTTTTCTATTTAAATTTATTTAGAGTTGATATTTATTTATAAATATTGATTAAAGAGTCTTTTGAAATAAGACTATTTCCCTGTTTCAACAACCGCATATCTCGTTATTTTCCAAAATTCGTTTGGATCTATTATCTCGATATATGATATAAGGCTATCATTGCTTACAATTTCATAGGAATCTTTGGGATGATCAGATATAAATTCAGCTTTTTTAGAATTTATTATTATTTTGTTGGTTTGTTTTATATTGATCACCTTAAATTCATCTTCAGATAAAGCCGTTGGTACAGTTTTACTTTTTCCTAACAAACCTAAAAAGCCACCTTTTTTTTCTAACAGGCCTCTTTTTTTAAGCTCTTTTGAACTTCCTAAAGCAAGATATGCTCTGTTTAGTTTTGCCTGTTGTAATAAGATTTCTTCATTCTTTGTAATTATCTCATAATCCAGACTATCAATTAACATATTAAGATCTTCAATCATAAAATCATTTTGTGTTAACTCAACTTTCAATTCAGATATACTCAAGTCTCTCACCAGTAGTTCATTTTCCAGATTAATAACTTTCTCATTTAATGCTTTTAATTCTATCCCTGATTTTTTAA
Organism: Bacteroidetes bacterium GWA2_31_9b; assembly: GCA_001769005.1. Taxonomy (GTDB): domain Bacteria; phylum Bacteroidota; class Bacteroidia; order Bacteroidales; family UBA12077; genus UBA12077. Next base: position 3,742 of record MENE01000149.1, read on the forward strand.
GTTTATTATTCAATAAGGCAATCTTTTCTTTGTTTTCCTTTAACAAGCTGTTTAGTTGTCTAATTTCACTTAGTATCCGTTCCTTGATGTCTTTACTAAATTCCACATCAGATGAACTTATCTTAAGCAAATTTTCCTTTTCTCTCATAGTAATTAAATCTTTCTCAATCTCATTGAATGCTTCAACCCATTCATTGATTAGAGAATCTCTGTATGCCAGTTCATTCGATAAATCGGAATTTATACCATTAAGAGTATCATAATTCTTTTTATGATAATTCTCACTATATAAGTATAATAAGGCACCTGCTGTTAGAAGCAAAGCCATTGTTGATATTACTGACCAAAAGTCTCTTTTTTTTGCTTTTGTAGTTTTTTCACTTTTTTCACCATTTTTAGCTTGGTTACTGTTGTTGTTTGAGTTTTTAATTTCATCGTTTTTCATAATTGTATTATTTAGTGATTTGTAACTGATTATCCAAACACAATACCAAAACAGTTTAAAAACACAAGTTGATGAAAATCTGAGATTTAAAAATGATTATGAATCAAGGAAAGGAATCAAATTGATGCAAGATTATCAAAATGATACAAGTAAGGCTTATTTTTTTTCTTTTAACATGCGATAAATTGTTGCTGTACCAATATCAAGTTTTTTGGCAACAAGTCGAACATCATTATTATATTTTTGCAAATAAGATGAAACTATTTTCATTTCATATTGACGTAAAGTAAGATCTTCGTAGGTTTGACTATCTATTATATCATTACTATTAAACAGGATATCAGATTCGGAAATTTCTTCAGAAACACTTAATGTTATAGCTAGTTCTATTACAGATTTAAGTTCACGTATATTGCCAGGAAATTTATAATTCTTAATCTTGTTTCTGGCTGATGAAGATAGTTTT
>MENE01000149.1:4731-9655 GCA_001769005.1 Bacteroidetes bacterium GWA2_31_9b
CGGCAATTCACTTTAATATTCTTATTACTACCTATTCTGGTAATTTCCTTTTCTTGAAGAGCTCTAAGAAGCTTCGCCTGAAATTGAAAGTCCATTTCTCCTATCTCATCTAAAAACAACGTACCTCCATCAGCTTCTTCGAATTTGCCTTTACGTAAAAATGAAGCACCAGTAAAAGCACCTTTTTCGTGGCCAAACAATTCACTCTCGACCAATTCGGATGGAATAGCCGAAACATTCACTGCAACAAAGGCATTTGATTTGCGGTTAGAATTATAATGTATAGCTTTTGCGACCAGCTCTTTTCCTGTACCTGTTTCGCCAAAAATAGATACATTAATATTCGTTGTAAGGGCTTTTAAAATCAATTCCTGTACTCCTTTTATAGCTTCACTTTCGCCAATAATTGAATTATTATATATGTATTTTTTTTGAACTTCTTTTTTTAACTCCGAGATTTCATTTTTAAGACCTGTGTTTTTTCTTATGTTTAAAATAGTATTGTGCAGGCGTTCTTTAATGTCGTTCGACTTTACTATATAATCATAGGCTCCTTCTTTAAGAAGCTCAACCACAACATCAATATCGTCTTGTTCAGAAATTAATATTACCTGAGTTTCGTAATTTTGCTGTTTAATTCTTTTTAAAACCTCTATCCCGCTAATATCAGGCAATCGAAAATCTAATGTAACAAGGTCAGGGTTTTTATCCAGATTATTTATACAATCCCAACCATTAAAAAAACTAACAACTTCAAAATCCGGATTTAACGAAAGATTATGTACAAGCAAGCGATTATACCATTCATTATCTTCAACAATAAAAATCTTAAAAGGTATATTACTCATAAGTTATTTTTTACTTTTAATTCTAATATTATCTGAAATCATTTATGAATTCAAAAAAAATTATTTCTTTATTTCACGAAATTGATTTTGTAGACTTATTATTGCCTTTGCTAAACTTTTTTCTGCTTCATGTATTAACTTCAAAATTATATTTTTATTCTCATTTAATGCATTCTCCTCAATGCTTTTAAACTCTTCAACAAGTTTTTTTATTCCTAAATGCCTGCTTGCTGGAGTTAATTTATGTGCTAAATCTGCAACTAAACTATATTGCTTATTATTTAATGCTACTTTAATTTCAATCAAGCCACTTTCGGTTGACTGCTTAAATTTTTGAATCATTTCTTCAATAAAATCCAAATCATTTGCAGCAACTCGTATTAAATTAGACAAATCAGCATCTTCACTGGATTCTGATTGATTATTAATTGTACTTACCATTAAAACATCATTATATTCATTTAGTTCATTTTGTAATACCTGAAACAATTCATCTTCGGTAAATGGTTTAGTAAGAATAGCATTAAAAAGGTTTTTAGCATCTACTGTCAGATTTGTTGAAATGTCAGCTGTTATGCCAATAACCTGAGTTTGCATGTTTGACAATTTTAAAGTTTCACGGATAAATTTTGTTGCCATAACACCATTAATAACAGGCATTCTTAAATCCATAAAAACGAAATTGTACTTATTTTGCTTTAAAAACTCAATTGCTTCTAAACCATTTTTTGCAACATCGTATTTAATGTTCCATTTATCTAAAATAGAAGTAATTAACAATCGATTATATTCTTCATCGTCGGCTAATAAAACTTTTAAGTTATCAGGTAAGCTATATTTAATAGGTGCTATGTTGTGGTTAATAATTTCCTCTCTTTTACCAGGTTCTAACCTAAGATTACAAATTACTTTGGTACCAAAACCTTTGCTGCTTTCTAACCTTATGTCTCCATTAAAAAGCTCTACAATTCTTTTTACTATAGTTAAACCCAATCCTGTTCCTCCATATTTTATAGCAATATCCTGATCTTCCTGAGTATATTCCTGAAAAACAATTTCAAGTTTTGAACTATCTATTCCTAAACCGTTATCTTTTACAATTAATTCAAATAAAATAGTTTCTTCATTTTCAGGCATTACTTTTGCAAATACTTCAATCGTTCCCTGCTCTGTAAATTTTATTGCATTACTTAATAAGTTATATACAATTTGTTGTATTCGATATACGTCACCTAAAAGCACAACATTTTCACTGTTTTCAATACTATACGTTATACTATTTCCATTTTTCTTAGCCAAGTCATAGAATAAATTGCAAACATTTTCAATCAGATGCACAGGATCAAAATGGGATTTGTGCAATGTAAGCTGATCAGATCGCAATTTCGTAAAATCGAGCACATCGTTTATCAGCCTGATTAAATGATCACTAGCTTGATCAACAATCTTTATTTTTTCTTTTATAGTTTGCTCCATTGGCATTGTAAGCGCCTGTTTTATAAATCCTGAAATTGCATTTAGAGGAGTTCTGATCTCGTGACTAACCTTTGCCATAAAGAGCTCTTTTGATTTTGCCAAACTTTCTGCTTCAATTTTTGAGCTAATAAGAATATCGTTATACTCTTTGCTTTTGCGTATATATTTAATAACTCCAAACAAAACAAACAACGACAGGAGTATACCAAATAGAGAAAAAAAAGCTAAGCGATTATACGCTCTTTCTGCAAGTTTTTCGGCATTTTTATAATGGGTAAGTTCTTTCTCTCTCTCATAATTCTCCAACTGTGCCATTAATGAGATAAAAGCTTCGTTTAATAAGTTGCTTAAGGTTGTTAGTTCTGTTTCTTTCTTTAAAAGACTTAATTCAATAACTTTTCCTCTTTGTTCTATTTTATTTAATTTCTCTAGTATTTCTCTGCTATTAATCGTTTGATCTACTTTTCTCGAATTAAAAATCCTTTCTAATATGCTTTTGTTTTTCTCTGTTTTATCTTCATTCGTTTGTAATTCCATTGTCAGGTATGAAAACACCTCAGCTGTACTATCGGTTTGCCATAATAAAATCATTTCATTCCATATTTGTATTTTACTTTCCAAAAGCCAGCTAATTGTGTCTATTTTTGCTGAAAACCATTGATCATTCGGATATTGCGTATCAAGCATTTTAAAATTTGAATCAACATGCTGAATGTAATTTTTATATTTTTCTAAATAAGTATTTTGTTTTGTTATACCAAATAACCTGATATTGTTCCCTGCTAGTTCAAGTGAAGTAGTAATGTTTTTGATGGTAATAAATCTATACGGTTGAACTTTTTCCTTTTGCATCAACCGAACAACAGAAGACAAACTCCTGTAAGAAAAAAAACCTCCCAACAGAATAATAAATATCCCTACAAATAATAATGTACCAATTTTATATGAAAAAGATATTCCGGGCTTGATCATGAAAATAAATTAAAGATTACTAATATAATTTTCTATTATAGTACAACAAATGTCGGGAGTATATTCATGTTTTAAAATTTTAACAAACCTGTTACTTTCTGACATAGGAACATTCGTCTTTTCAATTACTTTTTCAGATTGCGACATTAGTACAATTTTAATATTCTTATTTCTTTCAACTAACAAATTTACTAAATGTTTACCATTGATGCCATCCCCTAAATAATAATCGACAAATGCAATAGAAATTATATTTTGATTATTGTATTCTTTCGCCTTTTTCAAACATTCATCCGGATTAGTATACTGATTAACATTGAGGTTAAATCTATTTTTTATTTCAGGTTTTTGTTGAAAATTATGAATTGTTTTAGCAATTAAATTATTGTAAAAGATATTATCCTCCATAATTAATATATCAATTTGTGTAATTGTATGAGTTTTCATATTCTATTGTTTTATACTAAACAGACTATTTCCAATTTTAGTACCAAAAAACTGTTTTATCCTTACAAGCTTATATATCTGAAACTTACAAACACACACATATTATAAAAATGTTTTATAATGAGACTATTTTATCAAAATGAAATAAATATGAATTTAATCTATCCTAAAATTTTAGCATTGATTTACGAATTTGTAAGTTCGAGATTACATTGGTTGTGTTTTGGAATTGAGGTTATATAATGGCAGATAAAGTAAAGAGTTTTTTATACGACGGAATTACAAATTCCGCCGAACGAAGTAAACCAAACAAATGAATCTAAATCGATATAAATTTAAAAGTCTGATTATACTAATATCAGCTCTAAGTATTAACAAATACATTATTAGATAGTGTTTCACTATTTCTGAATTTAAACTTATAAACATTTCGTTATATTTGTATTTCGCATCATATATTAAAAACTGATGATTAAGTTATCTGTTGTTATTGTAAACTACAACGTAAAGCATTTTCTGGAACAGTGCCTTATATCGGTATTTAATGCTACCAAAGGGATTGCATCAGAGGTTTTTGTTGTTGACAACAACTCAGTAGATGGTTCTTGTGCTCTTGTAAAGGAAAAATTTCCTCAGGTACAACTTATCGAAAACAAAATTAACTATGGATTTTCATATGCCAATAATCAGGCAATTAAACAAGCAACAGGTCAATACATTTTACTTTTAAACCCTGATACTGTTGTTGAAGAAACAAGTTTTTCAAAATGCATTGCATTTATGGATTCCACGTCTGATGCTGGTGGCTTAAGTGTAAAAATGATCGACGGAAAAGGACGATTTTTACCAGAATCGAAACGAGCACTTCCCACTCCTGCTGTTGCTTTTTATAAAATTTTCGGACTATCGAAACTTTTTCCTAAATCAAGAATTTTTGGTCGCTACCATTTGGGTCATCTCAATAACAACAAAACAAATGAAATTGAAATTTTACCCGGGGCATTCATGTTTCTTAGAAAAGAAACGCTAGAAAAAACTGGTTTGCTCGACGAAACATTTTTTATGTATGGCGAAGACATTGATTTATCGTACCGAATAATAAAAGCTGGTTATAAGAATTATTATTACCCAGAAACTACAATTATTCATTATAAAGGCGAAAGCACTAAAAAAGGAAGTAT
>MENE01000149.1:9676-11662 GCA_001769005.1 Bacteroidetes bacterium GWA2_31_9b
GTATAGTAATTAAAGCAATTCTCCCTCTATTCGATTTTTCTTTAATATTTCTAGGTTTTTACTTAATTAAACCTCTTTGGGAGCAATATAAATTCCATAACACCGAATATTACCCCCCAGAGTACTTACAATTTATTGTACCAGGTTATATTCTGGTTTGGATGTTCTGTTTATGGTTAAATGGTGCATATGCATATTCTTTTTATAAAAAATCAATTTTTCAGGGGATAATTGTCGGTTTAGTTGTAATTCTTATTTCTTATGCACTTTTACCAGAACATTTAAGGTTTTCGAGAGCTCTAATAATTATTGGCAGTGTAATTACGTTGCTTAGTGTTTTCATTAACAGGCTTATTATTCATACTATTCCCTTTTTACCTCAACATTTTTACCAATCAAAAAAGCTCCGATTACTAATTGTTGGGTATAAAGATGAAATTACAAGGGTAGAAAAACTCATATTAAACAGTGAATTAAATCCCAAAATAGTAGGATTTGTGACTCCAGGCACTGAAACTTCATCCTATTATCTAGGAATAATTGGCCAGCTTGAAGAAATGATAAACATTCATTCTATTGATGAAATTATTTTTTGTGCCAAGGATATACCTTTTGAGATCATTATAAAAAATATGCTTGCCCTTACATCCAAAGATATTGATTTTAAGATCGCTCAACCAGAAACATTCTCAATAATTGGTAGCAGTTCAATTCAATCGTCGAGTGATTTTTATTCCATAGATATGAATTCAATATCAAAAGAAAAAAACGTTCGCAACAAAAGGCTTTTCGATATTCTATCATCATTTATATTGTTGATTTTTAGCCCTTTTATATTGATTTTTACTAAAAATTCGTTCCGCTTCATAAACAATTCGCTCAATGTTTTGTTTGGTTTTAAATCCTGGGTGGGATATTACATCGGGTTAAATATCGAAACCGGCAATTTACCAAGAATAAAAACCGGCATTTTATCACCACTCGATTATGTAAAGAATAAAGATCATTCGATAACTTATTTAAATAGCTTGAATGTTCTTTATGCAAAAAACTATTCAATTTTGAATGATTTTAACATATTAATCAAAGGATTTAATCAGATTGACAGAAAGTAATCTGTATTGTATTGATTAACTTTTAAAGATTATCAAAAGATATGGCAAAAATTGAGATCATTTTACCTGCAATGGGTGAAGGAATTATTGAGGCTACATTAACAAAATGGCTTGTAAAAGAAGGGCAACAAGTTGATGAAGATCAATCGATTGTAGAAATTGCTACCGATAAGGTAGATTCAGAAATACCTGCTCCTAAATCAGGAATTATTCAAAAAATTTTAGTTGTGGAGGGTTCTGTTCCAAAAATTGGCGATACCATTGCCATTTTGCAAACTGAGACTATCGAAAATGAGGAAAATGATGCTCCTGTTATTGAAAAAGAAAGTAAAATTGAAAAAGTAACAGATAAAATAATACCCGAAATATCCAATTCTGTAAAAAATATCGAAGACTCTACAATTGTTTCGCATAGTATTACTGAGGGTAAATTTCTATCACCATTAGTAAAAAGCATTGTTCAAAAAGAAAATATCAGTTCCGACGAGCTTGGCTTAATTCGTGGATCAAGTAACACAGGCAGAATTACAAAAAACGATCTGCTGAACTACTTAAGTAACCGCAAATCATCTGGATTAGAGTCAGTACCAAAATCAACAAGTGTAAAAAGTATAGAACCGGTTTTGCAAACAAAAACGGTTGTGAGTAAAGAGCAATTGTATAGTTCAGGTGAGCACGAAATTGTACAAATGGATCGAATGCGTAAGCTTATTGCAGATCATATGGTTTACTCAAAGCAAGTTTCACCACATGTAACTTCATTTGTTGAAGCCGATGTTACAAACATGGTTATCTGGCGAAATAAAAATAAAGATGCATTTCAAGCAAGAGAAAACCAGAAACTAACATTTACACCACTATTTATTGAAGC
>MENE01000149.1:11725-17887 GCA_001769005.1 Bacteroidetes bacterium GWA2_31_9b
TGTTAAGAAAAACATAAATATTGGAATGGCAACAGCACTTCCATCAGGAAATTTAATCGTACCTGTAATTAAAAATGCCGACCGGCTAAACTTAACAGGATTAGTTACCAGTGTAAATGATTTAGCGGAAAGATCACGAGAAAACAAATTAAAACCCGACGAGATTCAAGGAGGTACATTTACAATTACCAATTTTGGAACATTTGGCAATATTTCTGGAACACCCATAATAAATCAGCCTCAAGTAGCAATTCTGGGGATTGGTGCAATAGTAAAAAAACCTGCAGTTATCGAAACACCGTCTGGTGATGCAATAGCAATAAGACACATAATGATTCTGTCTCTTGCATACGATCATAGAGTAGTTGATGGTGCTTTAGGTGGAATGTTTCTGAAACGAATAGCCGATTATCTCGAAAAATTTGATACTAAGCGAAATACATAAAAATACCAATAAAATTAAGGCACTTGAAATATTCGGGTGCCTTTTCTATTATTAATCCTAACGATTTAGATACCATTCATTTTCAAAACTTAACAATTATTTATTACATTTGTTATTCTGTAAATGAAATTATGGTTATGAGAAAACATAAATTGATTTTATTCATCATTATTTTATTCTCTTTAAATACTTTTAGTCAAACAAAACAAGATCTTAAAAAAGTATTTATTAATGCAGAATTCTCTATCCTTTACGAAGAATATCGTGAAGCTTTACCCTTATTTTTAGAGATTTATAATTCTGGGCGTGACGATGCGAACATTAAACAACGAATAGGGCTTTGTTATTTAAATATCCCAAATCAAAAAAATCTGGCGCTTAACTTTTTAGAAGCAGCAATAAAAGATGTTTCCACAACTTACAAGCCCGGTTTTTACAACGAAAAACAAGCTCCTATTGAAACGTATTATTATCTGGGAGTAGCATATAGAATAAATAACCGTTTGCATGATGCAATTGATGCATTTAATAAATACAAACAGGTTTTAGATCCAAACGATATTGAGAATTTCACTTTAGTCGAAGCTCAGATAAAAGCATGTAATAATGCTCTCGAATTAACCCGAACTCCAACAAATATTATTGAATCGAATCTGGGTAAAAATATTAATTCTGAATATTACAATTCAAATCCTTTGGTTTCGGAAGATGAAGAAACAATTGTTTTCTCGAGTGAGTTAAGGTTTTACGATGGTGTATTTTTATCGAAAAAAAGAGATAACAGATGGCTCCCAGCCAGAAATATTTCACTGGAATTTGCTTCTGAAAATCCATTAAAACCTGTTTATCTAACCCGTGATGGCAATACGCTTTATTTACAACGTAACGATAATGATATACTAAATCTATATATCAGTAAATACGAAGAACGGGTTTGGAGTCCAGTTCAGAAATTGAATAGCAATATCAATTCATCATCATCGGAAAATCATGCTTGTGTAAGCGATGATGGAAAAACATTGTATTTTACCAGCAACAGACCAGGAGGTTTTGGAGGTTTCGATATTTATAAATCAGAGTTGGGTGCAAATGGCGACTGGGGCCCTGCTGTAAATCTTGGGAGCACTATTAATACTGTTTTTAACGAAGCAACTCCATTTATTACTGAAGACGGAAATACACTTTATTTTTCATCTGAGGGACATTTTAATATTGGAGGATACGATATTTTTACATCTAAAAAGAATGGAAACAATTGGAGTACACCTGAAAATCTGGGATATCCTTTTAATTCAACAGATAATGATCTATTTTTCTTTCCATTAAAAAATGGGGAAATTGCCTATTATTCTAAATACAAATCAACAGGTTTTGGAGAAAATGACATTTACAAAATTCAAATAATCTCCAAAGAAAACATTGAAGAACGTGAACAGGAAATTAAAGAAGGAAAATTTATGAATGATACAATAGATTTGGAATAAACTCCTTCAATAAATTCTTGCGAATTTTATGCTTTTCGGGATTTGTTCATTACCTTAATATTAAATATCTTTGATATAATTATTTTCACTATTAATGTGTGATTTGAAATGATTTTTTTATGAGAAGACTATTTGTTATACTATTATTGATATTTATTAATTTATCATCATATTCTCAAGAAGCATATCAGATTGAAGAAATGTTTCTTGATGCAGATTCATGGTTTTATTACGAAGATTACGCAGAAGCTTTACCAATATTTCTAAAAGTAAACGAGCTTGAACCCGAAAATTACAATGTAATTTATAAAATCGGATATTGTTATTTGAATATTCCCGGACAAAAGGAAAAAGCTATACCGTACTTAAAAAAAGCAACCGAACATACTACTGAAAATTTTCGAGAAAATACATATCAGGAGAAAAGAGCTCCAATAGATGCATTTTTTTATTTAGGAAATGCTTATTTAATTAATAATCAAATAGAACTTGCAATTGACTCGTATTTAGGGTTTAAAAAAATAGTTTCTCAAAGTAAAAAACTTTCAAATAAAGATATTTACAATACCGATTATCTCAACAGACAGCTCGAAGCATGCAGCACTGCTATTGTGTTACGAAACAGACCAATTAACTTTATTGCAATGAATCTTGGATCACCTATTAATACAAGATTTACCGAGTTTAATCCTGTAGTTTCAGGTGATGAGAAATCGATTATTTTTACTACAAAATTACAGTTCTACGATGCAATTTTTTACTCAAAATTTGAAAATGGAAAATGGAGTTTTCCCGAAAATATTATGTCGCAGCTTGGTGTAGATGATAATACTGCCACCTCTTGTCTTTCATATGATGGAAAAGAATTGTATTTATACAGAGATGATGATTTTGATGGGAATATTTATGTAAGCTACCTTAAAAATGGTGTTTGGTCAAGAATTGAGAAATTAGGAGAAACGATTAATACAAAATACTGGGAGTCGCACGCATCCATTTCAAAAGATGGAAAACAACTATTTTTCACGAGCAATAGAGAAGGCGGATTTGGCGATTTAGATATATATGTTTCTGAAAAGCTACCCGATGGTACATGGGGTTTCCCAAAGAATATTGGAGGTGAAATTAATACAAGTTGGAATGAAAATTCGCCATTTTTAACCGAAGATGGGAATCGTCTGTTCTTCAGCTCCGAAGGTCAAAATGGAATGGGTGGATTCGATATTTTTTATTCAAAAAAAGTAAATGGTAAATGGACTAAACCAATAAATATTGGATATCCGATTAATACATCAGACGACAACCTGTTTTTTGTTCCATACAAGAATGGCGAATATGCTTACTATTCACAATTTTCGAAAAATGGATATGGTGCTCAGGATATTTATAAAATACAACTTACAGAAATTGCAAAATTTTCCCCAATAAAAGTTGAAGCCGTACTTTCTTTAGATAATAAAATAAACAGAAGACAAAAGGAATTTACTATAAACATTATTGATACGGTTAAAAATGATACTTTAATTGTACTTTATCCTGAAAACGATTTAGACGAATCGCAATACAGAACTCCATTAGGAACAGATCATCTGGTATATGAAAGTAAAATTTTTAATAAAAATGGAGTACAATATATTATTTCAAGGGAATTCAATACCGAAGAAGTTTATCTAAGTCAAATAAAACCAAAAGAACCAACAGAAATTGCGCTTGTCGATTCTACTCCTGAAATTAATATTGATAAAGATGTTTATAGTACCGATTCCGACGATGAAAATGTAAAAATAAAGTTGTCTCTTCAAAAAGGGAACAAACTATTTGTAAACACCTTTTATAAAGATAATATCATAAGCTCCGAAGAATTTGATATTAATAAAAAAGAAGATTTTATTTATGAATACAAACCACTCGAAGGTGAAAGTAAAATCCGATTTAAACTTGTTGATAAAAACAACAATGTAAAAACACAGGAAATAACTGTTTCATATATTCCTAAAGATAAAGATGCACAGATGCAGATTGCCGGCAAAGTAATTAATTTGACTGGCAACGATAAAAATATAAAAATCAAACTATCATTAGAGAAAGATTCGAAGCTATATGTTGAAACATATGTAGATAATGTGCTTATTAATACCGAATCTTTCGATATTGACAAAGAAAGTTTTACATACCAGTATGAACCTAAGGGCGATAAGAGTAAAATTAACTTTAAATTAATCGACAAATATAACAATGTAAAGAACGAAGAAGTAATTATTTCGCATAAACCAATTTCTCAGGATTTAGCAGCCCTATTAACTGAAATTAATACTTTTGACACTAAAGGATTTGAAAAATTACTTTCATCATCAAAATTACAATCATCAAAAAATATTCAGGAATTTATTGATTTATTTTACTCAGAAGCTGCAACTTTGGGTTTAAGTAAGGAACAGGCCGATGCACTTATTGTTGCATTAGCAATTAATTCTACTGAAAAAACTCCTGATTTTATTAAAACCATAGATGGATTAGCTACCGATAATCTAAAACTAACGCTTGACACAGCATTAATTAATCAAGCTGACTTTAAAACCAATTTATCTGTAATTCACTATTTATCATTACAAGCTAGTAAAAACGGCTATACTAAAAAAGATATTGTTAAACTGCTAATAGATTATATTGCACAATCAGAGTATACGCCTCAAAAAGCACTCGCACTTTTGAACCAAATAATAAAAACTGATATTTCAGGTTTACTAACAAATCTTGATGCCGGAGCTATAGACATTGTAACAGTAAACGATTTCTTAAAACACCTTGGAAAACGAAATATTTATACTCAACAAGAATTAGAACTTATTTATTCACTCATTGAATCGATAAATCTTACTACTGAAAAAGACAAATCCCAGGTAGAAAAAGAAGTAAAAAAAGAGACTGATAAAATGTCCGAAGCAAAATCACGCTATTTGAACATTTTAAGCATTGCTATTGCAATTCTGATTCTTGGATTATTCATACTTTTACGTCGTAAAAAGGAAAAGAAGAAGAGTCAAAGATAAACGATAAATCATATTGAAAATTAGCATTTTTTATATTAAGTCCGTAACTTAATGCTGTTTTTAATTTATTTATCGATATGAAAAAAATAGTTGCTATTTTCATTGTATATTTTTCATTATTAATTACTTGCCGCTCACAAGAAGTAATTAATCTGAAAGAAACTTTTCTCGAAGCAGAATATTATATTTTATATGAAGATTTTAAAGAAGCTTTACCTCTTTATTTAAGATTAGTAAACAATGGATTAGATAATGCATATGTAAACTACCGTATTGGTGAATGTTATTTACAAATTCCGGGTCAGAAAAGTAAATCAATTCCTTTTCTTGAAAAAGCAATAAAAGACATCTCCCCCATTTTTAAAGAAGGTTCGTTTAAAGAAACCCATGCACCAAAAAATTCATTATTTCTTCTTGGAAATGCATATCAAATAAACAATAATCTCGAAGATGCAATTATCATGTATGATAATTTTAAACAAGCACTCGATGTAAATGATGTGTATAATATTGACTATGTGGACCAACAAATACAAGCCTGCCAAAATGCAAAAGAATTAATGAAATCACCCACAAGAATTAAAGAAAGCAACATTGGCAATATAATCAACGATGAATTTTCAAATATTAGACCTGTAATTTCATCAGACGAAAAAGAGATTTTATATACTTCGAAACTTAAATTTTACGATGCTATCTTTTATTCTGAAAAAGTTGGAGATAATTGGGAAAAGCCAAAAAATCTAACACCTGTAATAAAATCTGATGGTGATTTTTATACATCGTCTATTTCAAACGATGGAAAAACAGTTGTACTTTTCCGTAACGATAAATTCAGTGGCGATTTATATATTAGCAACTTTGAAAATGGTTCATGGCAAACACCCAAGAAACTAAATAAAAATATCAACTCAAGAGATTGGGAAACACATGGAGCATTATCAGCCGATAAAAAAACACTTTATTTTGTAAGTAATAGAAAAGATGGATTTGGTGGATTAGATATTTACAAATCCGTTTTCGACGAATTAACAAATGATTGGGGTGTAGCAGTTAATCTGGGGGCAGAGATTAATACAGCATACAATGAAGAAACTCCTATGATTACAGAAGACGGAAACACCATTTATTTCAGCTCTCAGGGACATTATACTATGGGGGGATTTGATATTTTCTATTCGAA
>MENE01000149.1:17994-25793 GCA_001769005.1 Bacteroidetes bacterium GWA2_31_9b
ATGTTTCAAAATATACAAGAGACGGATTCGGGCTGGAAGATATTATCCGATATGAAATTTTTAGTACTGAGCATCCTTTTGAAATAAATGTAACAGGAGCAATTTCATTGCTCGATAACCAGATTGAATTTCCAAAAACTAACTTCTCAATTGATGTACTTGATTCTATTCAATCAAAAAAAATTCAAACACTTTCTCCTGATGAAAGTAAAGGAACATTTAGTATAAAAATGAAGCCCGGGATTTATAAATTCATTTTTAATAGCAAAGAGTACAAACAAAAATCAAAAGTAATTTACATTCCAGAAGATTACCCTCGTGAGGAATTAGCAATAAATGTTGAACTTACACCACTTTCTGTATCTACAGGTGAGTATATTACTATAAAAAGTATATTTTTCGATTTCGACAATTTTTCATTGAATCGTGAAGGTAAAATCGAACTTGAAAGATTATATAATTTAATGGTACAATATCCATCATTATATGTTGAAATTATTGGACATACAGATGCAATTGGTTCATCACAATACAATTACAACCTTTCGGTAAAAAGAGCACAATCAACCATTGAATATCTGACAAAAAAAGGTATCAGCTCAAAAAGATTTGTAGCTAAAGGTGCAGGGAAATCTCAACCCGTTGCAATAAACAAAAATGCTGATGGATCTGATAACTCCGAAGGTCGAAAATTTAACCGTAGAGTTGAAATTAAAATACTTAAATCTGATCAGAGATTAATCATAAATGATGATATAAACATACCTGAAAATCTAAAAGACAGAGACTTAACATATTCAATTATACTTTTAAAGCAAGTAAACAGATTACCTGCAGATTATTTTGATAAATACGATGAGTTATATAAATATAACATTAATGAATATCAGGATGGTTTATATATTTATACCCTTGGAAATTTTAAACAAAAATCAAAATTGATTGAGATTTTTAATACAATACTTGATCTTGGATTTAGTAATGCAGAAATTATCGACAGCTACGAATTACAAAATTTATTAACCGAAAATGAAGCAGGTGTAGGTATTTCCGAAACCAATCTATCTGAATCGTATTCAATTCAGCTAAAAGCAACAAGCATTCCTATTGATATCAAATCTTTTAAACCACTAGAAGGAATAAAAGAGATTAAATGTATCGATGGCTTTTACCGATATATTTATGGAGAATATAAAAATAAAGATTTTGCGCAAAAAGAACTTGACAAAATCGTTAACAAAGGATTTTCTGAAGCATTGATTATTGATTTATCAAAATTAAAATAAACCATTTTGAAAATTCTCGAAGGAATAATTACGCGTTTACGTGCTGTAGAGCCATCAGACTCAGATTTAATTTATAAATGGGAGAACGATAGTTCAATTTGGCAAATGAGCAATACCATTGCACCTTTTTCAAAACATATTATCGATCAATTTGTTGAAAATGCACAGCAAGACATCTTTCAAACAAAGCAATTGCGTTTAATGATTGATAAAACCGATGTAAAAAGTTCTGAAACCATTGGAACAATAGATATTTTTGATTTCGACCCATTAAATTCACGCGCAGGAATAGGTATTTTAATAGCTAAAGAAACAGATCGTGAAAAAGGTTTTGCTTCTGATGCACTTGAAGTATTAATAAACTATTGCTTTAACACCCTTCTTTTACACCAGTTATTCTGCAATATTTGCAATGATAATATTTCGAGTATCAATCTATTTAAAAATAAAGGATTCGAACTGGTTGGAATAAAAAAAGATTGGATTCGAACTCCCGAAGGGTGGAAAGATGAGCTTATGTTTCAATTGGTAAATCAAAAATGGAGTGAGTCATAACAATCTACTCTCTAGTAACAAACAATATATCAAAGAATTACCTTTCTTTTTTTTTCTATTATATTTTTAATATTATTCACTCTTACTCTTTTTAGATTTATATTTTTGTATTTGGCATAATTGTTGAATAATTCAGCGAAACAATTAAACCCTAAAAATTATGAAAAAAAATCTACTATTAACCTTGCTTTTAATAGCATCGTTAAGTTTATTCAGTCAATCAATTACTAAAATTGATTATTTTAATTGGTCTAATCCAAATACTTTCAACACAAGTCCCGGTCCATCGATTAAAGGATATGGATTTTACAGTGATTCTCTATCACAGGCAAACGATGGTAAAATATTCTACGAATTTAATAATGAATATTATTGTATCGAAAGTTGGGCCGATTATTATTATTGGTTTACAAAAGCATATAAAAATATGTTCGAAGAACCTCAACTTTATGAATACTATTATTGGGTAAATGATGATTATGGAATGGCATCATATATTGCAAGTAATAAATATCTTGGAAAATATTATCCATCATCAATTCAGGTTAATTTAAAAGGCCTAACTACTGAAGATAACCGATTAAACTCAAATAAATACATACCTGAAAATGAAAATAAAATCAACGAACTTAATAACCAAATCCTTACTAAGAAAGTTGAAAAAAACAATCCAGATATTGATAAGAAAAACACAAATCCTTATGTATTTAAGAAAGAACAATTCAGAAAAACTAAATTAGATAATAGCGTTCAAAAAACAGAAACACCAAAAGCTACAAAATCGCCTAGTACAAATCAAAGTACTAAGAAAGAAACACATAAATAAAAAAATTGGTTTATTTAAAGAAACCCCATGTATTAATTAAATCATGGGGTTTCTTTTATTTTAAAAGTTGCAAAAAATTAGGAATATCATTTAAAAATTCAAAATTTTGATTTTCAAAATCTATTTTACAGCAATAATGTAATAATCCGTTGGTTACAATTAAATAATCGACCTTTAACTGCATATTATATCGAGCTATTTGTTCAAATACCAGTTTGTCAATTTTTACTGTTGATGCTTTACATTCAACAATTAAAACAGGATTTCCAGATCGGTTAAAAACAACTGCATCGCATCTTTTTGAAAGGGTATTTAATTTAAACTCCATTTCAACAAAAATGAGTGAAGCAGGATAATTTTTGTTTTCTGTTAAAAATTTTAGAAAATTTTGCCGAACCCACTCTTCAGGAGTTAATATTACATATTTCTTTCGCAGAGTATCAAAAATATATTTTCTTTGTCCTTGAAATTTTATATTAAACGAATAAGTTGGTAAATTTAAGCTCTCCATTAAAACCGAATAGTTAAAAATTGGACTGAAAGTTCTGTTTTTTTTAAGAGATATAAAAATAAAAGAATAAACAATATGAAAACAAAGAAGGAAATTGTTGACAATTGGTTACCACGATATACAGGTTGCCCTTTAGATGAATTTGGAGATTATATTTTACTTACCAATTTCGGGCATTACCTCGATCTGTTTTGTAAATGGAATAATGTAAAAATTAAAAACTTGAATGTTCCCATGCATTGTGCGACTGCCGATGGAATTACAATGATAAATTTTGGCATGGGAAGTGCTAATGCAGCAACAATCATGGATTTATTAAGTGCTATTCATCCAAAAGCTGCATTATTTCTTGGAAAATGTGGAGGATTAAAACGAAAAAATAAACTAGGTGATTTTATTTTACCAATAGCAGCAATACGAAGCGAAGGAACATCAAACGACTATTTACCTCCGGAAATTCCTGCTTTACCAGCATTTAGACTTCAAATGGCTGTATCAAGTTCTATTCGTCAGCATAAACGCGATTATTATACAGGAACCGTTTTAACAACAAATAAACGTGTTTGGGAATACGACCTACGATTCAAAAAATATCTTCAGAAAACACGTTCAATGGCTATTGATATGGAAACTGCAACCATTTTTATTGTTGGTTTTGCAAATGAAATACCAACGGGAGCTTTATTGCTGGTTACTGACCAGCCAATGATTTCGACAGGAGTTAAAACTTCTTCAAGCGATAAGTTGGTTACCAAAAAATTTGTTGACGATCATGTTAAAATTGGTATTGAAGCGCTTAAGGAAATAAAAAATAACAGTGAATCGGTAAAACATCTTCGTTTTTAAATCTATTTTTTATGATGTCTTTTGAACAAATAATTTCAGATTTAAAGAATAAGATTTACAAACCCATTTATTTTTTATCGGGTGAGGAACCGTATTTTGCTGATATCATTACAAAATATATTCAGGATAATGCTTTAATAGAATCGGAAAAAGCATTTAACCTTACTGTAATTTATGGTAAAGATACCGAAATATCTACTGTAATAAATTCCGCAAAGCGCTACCCAATGATGGCAAATTACCAGGTAGTTATTGTTAAAGAAGCACAAAACATAAAAGATATCGATGATCTGATACATTATGCATCAAATCCATTAAAATCGACCATACTTGTTATAAATTACAAATACAAGACACTCGACAAACGAAAAAAACTGTATAAGGTATTAAGCGATAACTGTGTTTTACTGGAGTCGAAGAAACTTTATGAAAACGAAGTTCCTCAATGGATAAACGCTTATCTTAAAAACAAAAACAGAACCATTGATCCCAGCGCCGGGATGTTGATGACAGAATTTTTGGGAAACGATTTAAGTAAAATTGCAAACGAGCTTGATAAGTTAATTATTACTTTACCCGATGGGGAATACAAAATTACATCATCTCATATCGAAAAAAATATTGGCATAAGTAAAGATTATAATAATTTCGAGTTACATAAAGCACTTACACAAAAAAACGTACTAAAAGCAAATCGAATAGTTAATTACTTTGCACAGAATCCAAAAGATAATCCACTTACTCTTACCCTTTCAACACTTTACCATTTTTTTAGCAAAGTGTTGACATACCATTTTTTAAAAAATAAATCAGATAACAGAAGTGTTGCAGCTGCATTAAAAGTGAATCCATACTTTATTGGGGATTATGAAAATGCTGCAAAAAAATACAATCCAAAAAAAGTAGTTGAAATTATTGAATTATTACGTGAATATGATTTACGATCAAAAGGATATAACAACGTGAATACTCCCGATGGAGAGCTTTTAAAAGAATTGGTTTATAAAATTATACATTAAAACCGCATTTGTTCAAATGACATTAATAATCATTGCCTTAACATCAATTATCTCCATAATTGCATTTAGTAATTCTGTTTTATTCGATAAATTGCAACTAAATCCTTATCAGGTTTATCATAAAAGAGAATGGTACCGTATTATATCGCATGGATTTTTACATGCCGACTGGGTTCATCTATTTGTAAATATGCTTGTTCTATATTCGTTTGGAAGTTCAGTTGAACAAATTTTCAAGTATCTGGCAACTGAGGGAGTAATACAATCACCAATACTTATGTTTGTTATACTTTACTTTTCGAGTATGGTTATGGCAACAGTAACAACTGTAAAAAAACAAAAAGATAACATTTGGTATAACTCTGTTGGAGCTTCAGGAGCTGTTTCTGCTATAGTTTTCACAAGCATCTTTTTTCAACCCATGTCTTCGGTTTATTTCTATGCTGTAATTCCTATTCCCGGAATAGTTTTTGGGGTTTTGTATCTTGCTTATTCGCAATACATGAGCAAACGAGGTGGTGATAATATTAATCATGATGCGCATTTTATTGGAGCTGTTTTTGGATTTGTTTTTCCTTTGTTTCTCGATCCCAAACTCATTCACGTTTTTCTGGATCAACTTTTAAATTTTAACAATTAATCTAATGAATAAAGCTATTTTTTTCGACAGGGATGGTGTTATAAATTTTGATCCGGGAGATTATACATATCAACTAGATGAGTTTAAAATTAATGATGGAATAATTGAAAACCTGAAACGATTAGTTGAAACTGGTTATCTTTTGATTATAATTACAAATCAGGGTGGAATTGCAAAACAGATTTATTCTCACGATAATGTTGAAAAAATACATGAATATTTAGCCAACGAACTTAAAAAATCAGGTATTGAATTAACCGAAATTTATTATTGCCCTCATCACAGCGATGTAGAAAAATGTCTGTGTCGTAAGCCTGGATCATTATTCATTGAAAAAGCAATTGCACGGTTCAATATTGATCAAAAAAAATCATATATGATTGGAGACAAAATGAGAGATGTTGAAG
Source organism: Bacteroidetes bacterium GWA2_31_9b (assembly GCA_001769005.1). Classification (GTDB taxonomy): domain Bacteria; phylum Bacteroidota; class Bacteroidia; order Bacteroidales; family UBA12077; genus UBA12077. Next base: position 24,085 of record MENE01000149.1, read on the forward strand.
CAGCAGAAAATGCAGGAATAAAAGGAATAAAAGTAGATTTAAACGAGAATATTGGAAAATATGTAGATCGAATAATTGTGGGATAAATGGCTGTAAATTCATTCATATTATTCAATGGAGAGTATTTATCGCGCGATGAGTTTGGATTAAGTATTAATAACCGCTCGTTCTGTTATGGCGATGGATTATTTGAAACCATACATGCCAATGGAACTGAGATACAATTTTTCGAAGATCATCTTATTCGTTTAAGGTTTGGTATGAATGTTCTGAAGATGGAGATACCTGCAAGTATTCAAACCGGGAATATTGAAAAAGAAATTATCAAACTTCTGCATAAAAACAAGCTATACCAAGGAGTACGAATCAGACTTAGCGTTTTTAGAAACGATGGAGGTAAATATACACCTGCTACCAATGCTGTTTCATACCTGGTAGAAACAGAGTACATTGAAAATGCAGTATATGAGCTAAATTTAAAAGGAATTGCAATTGATTTATATACTGATATTAAAAAGCCTATAAATCAGTTTTCTAACTTAAAAACATCGAATGCTCTGCTATATGTAATGGCAGGATTGTATGCTCAGGAAAAAAAACTCGACGACTGCATAATCGTTAACGAAAAAGGATTTATTACAGAAACGATTAGTTCGAATATTTTTCTTATTCAGGGAAAAAATATTTTAACACCTCCCCTAACCGATGGTCCTGTTGCAGGAATAATGAGAAAACAGATATTGCGAATTGCCGATTCGTTAAAATACAGAATTAACAACAACGATTCAATTACTGAAGAGCACATGCTTGCTGCCGATGAGGTATTTATTACGAATAGTATTTCAGGAATAAAATGGGTTTTGGCATTTAAAGAAAAACGATATTTTAATACTGCTGCCCGTCAGTTTGTAGATAAACTGAATGAATTAGCATTTAAAAAATAAATCTCCTTTTGTATAAAAAGCTATGAGCTGCGAGCTTTTAGCTACTAGCTTTATTTCGTATAAATTATTGATTAGTCCTAGTAAAGTCAATAGTTGTATTTATAATTATCACTTGTGGTTTATGGACTGTGTTCTCTTTTCCTGATTTCTTAATCTTGAATCCTTTTATCTTTGAACTTTTATCTTGTTTATTGTTTATTGTTTATTGTTTATTGATAATTGAATCAATCAGTTCATTGAAGGATTTTCGGGATAGTTAGCCCAGACTTTAAATTTCTTTCCTATTTCGCGGAGTGATTTTTCCCAGATATCTTTATCTGCCGACATAATTTTAGATGCTTCAACTTCGGTAACCAACCATGCATTTTCAGCAATTTCTTCTTCGAGTTGTAAAGGTCTCCAACCTGAATAACCAAGAAAAAATCGAACTTGTGTTGGTTTTACTTTTCCTTTATCAATAACTCGTTTAAGCTCGTCGAAGTCGCCACCCCAGTATATATTATCGAGAACCTGCACTGATCCAGGAATTTTATCGCCTAAAGTATGAAGAAAATGAATTGTATCTTTAGCTACAGGGCCACCAACATAAACCTGAGCACCAAATTGTGGAAAATCGCCCAAAACTTCATTTATCATGAGCTCAATAGGTTTATTTAAAACAAAACCAACTGAGCCATTTTCGGAATGCTCTGTAATAAGTACCACTGAACGTTTAAAGTATGTATCGGCAAGTAATGGTTCTGAAATAAGTATCCGTCCTTGTTG
>MENE01000150.1:0-1626 GCA_001769005.1 Bacteroidetes bacterium GWA2_31_9b
AAAAAAAATGTATTTTATGGTTTAATAAATTTAGTTTGAATTTTTTCATCCGAAAATAAAATAGCTGTATTAATTAAACCTAAGTGGGAGTATGCTTGCGGAAAATTTCCTAATAATCTTTTAGTAGAAAACTCAATATCTTCGCTAAAAAGATTTAAATGGTTCCCACAGGTTAGTAAGTTTTCAAAAATATTTTTTGCATCTTCTTTCATTCCAATTTTGAATAAAGCCTGAATTAACCAAAAAGTACATATTGTAAACGAAGATTCAGGTTTACCAAAATCATCGGAGTTTATATAACGATAAACTAATCCATTATGAAAAAGTGCTTTTTTAACAGCCATCACTGTTTTTTGATATTTCAAATCGGTATAATCTATAAAACCATAATCGGCCATGAGCAACAATGATGCATCAAGTTCTGAATTGCAATAGGTTTGCGTAAATGTTTGCAGATCTTCTTTCCACCCATTTTTTAATACATCTTCCTTTATGTCATTTGCAATATCTCTCCAGGTTTCTGCATAAAATTTCTTGTTTAACATGATTGCAATTTCTGTAGCTCTATCCATTGCAACCCAACTCATCACTTTCGATACAACAAAATGTTTTTCATCATTTCTTATTTCCCAAATACCCTTATCAGGTTTTTCCCAATGAGTAGTTATTGTTCGGCAAATATTACGTACAATTTCCCATATATCTTCAATTTCATCTAAAGTGCCTGGGAAAACCTTGTAATAATTATAAATTACATTCATTAAATAACCAAAAATGTCATTTTGCCTTTGAGAGTATGCGGCATTGCCAATTCTTACCGGCTTTGAATTTTCATAACCAGCCAAATGTGGTAAGATAATTTCAGTAAGTTCACGTTCACCTCTGATACCATACATTGCCTGAAATGAATCGTTCTTCGATTTAAGAATTCCTTTTAAATAAACCATAAATCGTTTAGCAGAATTAGTATGCCCCATTTTAAGCAGCGTATCAATGGACATGGATGCATCTCGCAACCAGCAAAAACGGTAATCCCAGTTTCGTACATCACCAATAGTTTCCGGAATACTTGTTGTTAAAGCTGCAAGAATTGCTCCAGTAGACTGTGATAACATTATTTTTAAAACCAGTAAACTTCTTAAAATTTCCTCATTGTATTTTATATATTTTTTTGATCTATTTGCCCAGTTAAGCCAATACACTTTTGTACGCTGAAATTCCAGATAAACCCTTTCAATATCTATATTAATTAACTTTTGGTTGTGAGAAAGTAGAATAAACTGATGTTGTGTAAGTAAAATCTCATTTGAATTAAGAATGTCGTTGAAATTCAAGCTGGTATATAGATACATGCATTCTGTAGGAGTTATCTGAGAATATGTTCTAATATGGTTATCGTGAATTATGTTAGAAACCTCCTCTCTGGCATAATTAAACACAGGTAAATATTTTACTTTTAATCTTGGCATACCTGATATTAATTTGATATATCTATATATTTCTGATGGAGTAAAATAGTCGTTGTCACTAGTTTTATATCTTGGCATAAAGTCAATTACTTCAAAAGTGCCCCGTGCAGATTTATATTCTGTACATAAAATATTTGTTTTATAAATGTACTTTTGG